>NZ_JBIQFG010000032.1:0-38118 GCF_045369345.1 Ureibacillus sp. 179-F W5.1 NHS
AATCGCCGGTTAAATACCGTCAACTAACTGTAAAGTAGGGTGTTTTCTTATTGTCTCAAAAATGATGGTCAGTACCCAATGTCACTAAGGTTTTTTTATAAGCTAAAATGTAGGGGCTATTTATTTCCTTCTATGGTAACATATTCTTAGTTTGTAGTTTTAGTTGGAGGAAAATTATGATAGCAACTGAAAAGTATGTACAACGTAGATTTTGGATTTTGGTAGCAATTGTATCAATTTCAGGTTTCTCACAAGGTATGCTATTACCACTTATTTCGGTTATTTTTGAAAGCGATGGTGTATCATCCGCTCTTAATGGTTTAAATGCTACAGGGCTATACATAGGAACGCTATTAATATCACCATTTGTCGAAAAGCCACTACGTAAATTTGGTTATAAACCGATTATTATTATTGGTGGAGCTGTTGTTTTTGTTTCTTTATTTCTCTTTCCTTTATGGCAAAATGTGATGTTTTGGTTTATTTTACGAATGTTAATCGGTATCGGAGACCATTGTTTACATTTTGCTACTCAAACATGGCTTACAAGCACATCACCAGCTGAAAGTATCGGAAAAACGATGTCCATTTATGGATTATCCTTTGGCGTAGGATTTGCGGTAGGACCGTTAATGGTGAACTTAATAAAAATATCTGAAACGTTCCCATTTATTTTGTCATCTGTACTTTGTTTAATTGCTTGGTCTTTTGTTTTCTTTGTTCACAATGAAAAACCAGAAGCATTAACAGGGGATAGTAAGGAAGTGAAAAGTTTCCATCGATATAAATTATCATTCAAATATGCATGGATAGCATTTTTACCGCCTTTCGTATATGGCGTATTAGAAACTTCTTTAAATTCTCTATTCCCAGTTTATGCTTTAAGAAAAGAATTTAACGTTTCTATGGTATCAATAATATTAGCTGCCTTTTCAATAGGTGGTATACTTACTCAAGTACCAATAGGAATATTGGGCGATAAAATAGGTCGAAGAAAAATTATATTAATTACCTTTTTAGGTGGGACTTTATTTTTCGGAATTGGAAGTTTGTTTGAGCATTCTGAGTTCGTTATAGCGGCGGTATTTTTACTAGCTGGTATGTTCTTAGGATCTATGTTCTCTCTAGGAATAACATACATGGCGGAACTAACGCCGAAAGCTCTATTGCCAACGGGGAATTTATTATGCGGTATTTTCTTTAGTGTCGGCAGTTTAGTAGGGCCAACTGTTGGTGGATTATATCTACAATTTATCCATAACTTTAGTTTCCTATTATTTATATCAGCTATTTTGTTTGCTATGTTTCTTATCGTATTAATCTTTGGAAAACAAATGAAACAAGTAGCAAATTAAATTGAAAGTAGAGAAGGGTACATGTCAGAAACAAACTGATATGTATTCTTTTTGATTTGGAGAGTTTTCCTTTAAAAAAATAAGCTAACTCAATAATTCTGAGTTAGCTTATTTGTGCTTATTAAGATAATCTATTTCGGTAGTCTTCATAACCAAACTGACGTACGACTTTTACGCCTTCATCTTCGTTATATAAACAAATGCTTGGTAAGTTTACACCATTGAACATATGGTTTTTCACCATTGTATAGTGAGCCATATCGGTAAATACTATTTTGTCACCAGCTTTTAATGGTTCGTCAAATGAGTAATCGCCAATTACGTCACCAGCTAGACATGTCATACCACCTAGACGGTAAGTATACGGTTTGTCATTTGGTGTACTCGCGCCAATAATTTGGGGACGGTAAGGCATTTCTAATACGTCTGGCATATGACATGTAGCAGAAGTATCTAAAATGGCAATTTCCATTCCGTTTTTCACTACATCTAGGACAGTCGTTACTAAGTAACCAGTATTTAAAGCAATTGCTTCTCCTGGTTCTAAAATAACTTTCACGTCATATTTTTCTTGCATGTAGTTAATTAATGATACAAGTTTGTCAATATCGTAATCTTCTCGGGTAATATGATGACCACCGCCGAAGTTAATCCATTTCATTTGATGTAAATATTCACCGTATTTTTCTTCGAAGTGTACTAAAATACGCTCCAATACGTCTGAACCTTGTTCACACATCGCGTGGAAGTGGATACCTTCAACGCCGTCTAATTGATCTGGACGGAATGAATCAACAGGTATTCCAAGACGAGAATTGATATAACATGGGTCATAAAGTGGTGTTTCAACTTCAGAGTAACCAGGATTTACACGTAAACCGATCGAAACGTGCTTGTCCAAACTTTGTACTTTTTCTTTATACTTGTTTAATTGGTCAAAGGAGTTGAACACGATATGATCCACATATTTTAAATATTCATCAATTTCATGTTCTGCATAAGCTGGTGCATAGGCATGTACTTCTTTTCCGAATTCTTCATAACCTAGGCGGGCTTCAAATAAAGAACTTGATGTAATACCTTTTAAATATTGACGCACCATTGGGAAAGTAGAAAACATGGAGAACCCTTTTAGTGCTAGTAAAATATCACAACCTGTACGATCTTGTACAGATTTTAATATTTCTAAGTTACGTAATAGCAGGCGCTCGTCCACAACATAACTTGGAGACGGCGCTGTATTCCAATCAATTGTCTTCATTTACTTCGCCTCTTCTTTATCAAGGCTAAGGTCCACTAATTCTGGGTTATGGCTTTCTTGCCATGGTAAGCCCCATTTATTTAAAGCTTCCATGAATGGATCTGGATTGAATTCTTCCACGTTCCATACACCTGGTTTTTGCCATTCGCCATTCATCACTAACATTGCACCAATCATTGCAGGTACACCTGTTGTGTAAGAGATAGCTTGACTACCTACTTCACGGTAACATTCTTCGTGGTCACAAACGTTATATACATAGTAAGTTTTTTCTTTACCATCTTTTATTCCACGGAAGATACAACCGATATTTGTTTTACCTTTTGTACGAGGTCCAAGGGATGCTGGATCTGGTAAAACAGCTTTTAAGAATTGAAGTGGTTGAATCATTTGACCTTCAAATTCGATTGGTTCAATAGATGTCATTCCTACGTTTTCTAAAACTCGTAAGTGAGTTAAATATTTTTCAGAGAATGTCATCCAGAAACGAATTTGTTTAATGCCTTTAATATTTTTTGCTAAAGATTCTAATTCTTCATGGTATAGAAGGTACATATCTTTAGGTCCAATTTCAGGGAAGTTATAAACTTCTTTAAACTCTAAAGGTTCAGTTTCTACCCATTTGCCTTCTTTCCAGTAACGACCGTTCGCAGTAATTTCGCGAATGTTGATTTCTGGGTTGAAGTTTGTTGCGAAAGGATACCCGTGGTCACCAGCATTCGCATCTAAAATATCGATGTAATGAATTTCATCGAAGTGATGTTTTAGAGCGTAAGCAGAGAATACGCCAGTTACACCTGGATCGAATCCACTACCTAATAAAGCTGTAAGACCAGCTTTTTCGAATTTTTCTTTGTAAGCCCATTGCCATTTATATTCAAATTTAGCTGTTTCAGGTGGCTCATAGTTTGCAGTATCAACATAGTGCACACCTGTCTCTAAACATGCATCCATAATTGTTAAGTCTTGATATGGTAAAGCAACGTTAATTACCACATCTGGTTTAAATCCATTGATTAATTCAACAAGTTCGTTAACATTATCCGCATTAACTTGTGCAGTGTGGATAATTGTTTTACCGCCGTCTAATTTTTCCTTTAAAGCGTCGCATTTTGACTTAGTTCGACTAGCGATCATAATCTCCTCGAACACTTCTGAATTTTGTACACATTTGTGTACGACTACGCTAGCTACACCGCCAGCTCCAATAATCAATGCTTTACCCAATTCTTTATAACCCCCAAATATTTTATTTTTTTAAAACAAAACGATTATACACAATAATGTTGAGGGTATCAAATAAAATTAGGTTTCAGTTGTTTATTTCATTGTAGAAAGATAAAGGATATTGGAGAATTTTAACTAGTTTTGAAGAATATTATCCTAAAGATGAAACTATTTATTGTATAATAGAGTCAAGTTTTTAAAGAATTTTACTCATATTCTTTCAAATATAATAGTTCGTTTGAGCAATAAAGATTGGACAATCCTTCAAAATTTATTTGTTACGACAACGAATAAATAAATTTGTCTAAGCGTAATTATGAGTAAAAATGATAGCGTTTCCATTCATTTTTTTAGTTTGGAGTACAAAAGGGAAACACTTATTGCCCTTATACCTTTAAATAATAAAAGGTGTTTCCTTATTATTTTAAAACAAAGGAGATGTTGAAGATGTCACCGTTTTGGGGAGAAGTTTTAGGGACGATGATTTTAATTTTGTTTGGAGCAGGTGTTTGCGCGGGCGCTAATCTAACGAAGTCCTATGCAAAAGATGCCGGCTGGGTAGTCATTTCGATTGCTTGGGGGCTAGGTGTAACATTAGGGGTTTATGCCGTCGGAAGTATTAGTGGTGCCCATTTGAATCCGGCAGTAACAGTAGGTTTAGCATGGACGGGTGATTTTGCTTGGAATGATGTTCCACTATATATTCTTGGACAATTAATCGGAGCATTTTTAGGAGCATGTATTATTTTCCTTCAATATTTACCTCATTGGAAGGAAACGAAGGATCCAGGTGCAAAACTAGGCGTATTTTCTACTGGACCGGCTATACCTCATACGTTTTCCAATTTGTTAAGTGAAATTATTGGGACATTTGTATTGCTATTAGGTCTGCAATTTATCGGAGCGGGGCAATTTACAGAAGGGTTAAATCCAATTGCTGTAGGGCTTCTAATTGTTGCCATCGGTATGGCCTTTGGAGGTACTACAGGTTACGCTATTAATCCTGCCCGGGATTTAGGCCCACGTATCGCCCATGCAGTTCTTCCGATTGCTGGCAAAGGGTCTTCAAATTGGAAATATTCTTGGATACCAGTTGTTGGTCCACTGCTTGGTGGCTCTCTAGGTGCATTATTCCATAAAGCTGTATTTAATAATACGATGACGACTGAATTTTGGATTGTATTAGTTGTGACAGTACTTGTTTTAGGTATTGCTTATTTTATGAGTCCAAGAAATTTAACAAGTAATGAAATGCTTTAAAAGACAAACGAAGTTAAAAATGAACTATAGATAGGTGGGAACAGGAAAATGGGAAAATATATTTTGTCAATCGATCAAGGAACAACTAGTTCAAGAGCAATTCTTTTTAATAAGCAAGGAGAAATTGTCCATAGCGCTCAAAAAGAATTTACTCAACACTTTCCAAATCCAGGGTGGGTTGAGCATAATGCCAACGAAATTTTAGGTTCGGTTTTAGCTGTCATTGCTTCTTGCTTATCAGAAGCAGACGTTTCTCCTGAAATGGTAGCAGCGATAGGGATAACAAATCAACGGGAAACAACGGTTGTTTGGAATAAAGAAACAGGAAATCCGATTTACAATGCAATTGTTTGGCAGTCACGTCAAACAAACGATATTTGTGAGGAATTGAAAAGCAATGGATATAACGAACTTTTCCGTTCCAAAACGGGATTATTAATCGATGCTTATTTCTCAGGAACGAAAGTGAAATGGATTTTAGACAATGTGGATGGTGCAAGGGAACTTGCTAATGAAGGAAAGTTATTATTCGGTACAATCGATACTTGGTTAATTTGGAAACTGTCTGGCGGTAAAGCCCATGTGACGGATTATTCCAACGCATCCCGAACACTTATGTATAATATTTACGAATTAAAATGGGATGAGGAATTATTATCGATTCTTGATATTCCAACATCTATGTTGCCTGAAGTTTGTCCTTCATCAACAGTGTATGCGACTACCGATAAAGAGCATTTCTTCGGTCAGGAAGTACCAATTGCTGGGGTGGCTGGAGACCAGCAAGCAGCATTGTTCGGCCAGGCATGTTTTGAAAAGGGGATGGCAAAAAACACTTACGGAACAGGCTGCTTCATGCTCATGAATACTGGTGAGAAACCAGTTAAATCTGTCCATGGCTTATTAACAACGTTAGCATGGGGATTAAATGGCAAAGTAGAATATGCGCTAGAAGGAAGTATTTTTGTAGCCGGATCTGCTATTCAATGGTTACGTGACGGTTTACGTATGTTTAATAATGCTGCTGACAGTGAGCAATATTGTAGAAGAGTTGATTCAACGGACGGAGTTTATGTTGTTCCTGCCTTTGTTGGATTAGGAACGCCTTATTGGGACAGTGAAGCAAGGGGAGCAATATTTGGTTTAACGCGCGGAACAACAAAGGATCATTTCGTTCGTGCTACAGTGGAATCATTAGCATATCAAACGAAGGCTGTTCTCGATGCGATGGAAAAGGATTCAGGAATTTCATTGAAAACATTACGTGCCGACGGAGGAGCTGTTAAGAATAGTTTCTTAATGGAGTTCCAAAGCGATATTTTAAATGTTCCAGTAGAAGTGCCAAAGGTAAATGAAACAACGGCGCTAGGAGCAGCCTATTTGGCTGGATTAGCGGTTGGCTTTTGGGAAAGTCAAGAAGAAATTGCATCCCAATGGGCAATTGACCAATCTTATGAGCCGAAAATGGACGAAGCGAAAAGAAAAGAATTGGTCGACGGTTGGGAAAGAGCTGTTGCAAGTACGCGAACATATAAATAATTCTCGTTTTAGAAATTAAGCTAGATTATTTAGAGATCACTTAAACATACCTTTAAAGGTGGTGTTTTGTGATCTCTTTTTTATGGCCAGTGGAGGAGGCATAGATGCTTCCTCTTTTTTCACTTTGTTAAATTCGCTTTTTGTTCTATACATTATAGAACAGTTCTGTTATAATAAATATAGAACAGATTGGAGGGGAATTCGTGATCATTCGAATAGAAACAACTTCAGATGTCCCAATTTATACACAATTAACCAATCAAATAATCGAAGGGATTGCCCGAGGGGACATTCAATATGGTGAATCGTTACCATCCGTACGAGCGTTTGCAGCAGACTTAGGCGTTAATATGCATACGGTAAACAAAAGTTACCATGAGCTAGAAAAGAAAGGGATTATTAAAATTGTCCCTAAATCCGGTGCGATTATTTCGCCAGGTGAACATGTCACTAATGAAACGAACGAAAGAATTCTTTCCGTAATAAAACCTATTATTGCTGAAGCACTCGTGCTAGGAGTAAAAAAAGAGGAAATTCAAAATATGATTTTTTCTATTATGGAAGAAATGAAGGAAAGGTAAAGGAGGAAATAACATGGCGTTTTTAGTTTTTCTTATCATTACTTTATTTATAGCTGTCACTCAAATCGTTATTCCGTATTTAGTTAAAAAGACGGTTATTTTTGGTGTGACAATACCTGAACAATATATGAACGATGGGGCAATTAAAAAGTTGAAAAAGCAATATGCTATTGCAGTTGCCCTTATATCCATTGTGTTACTAACAGGTTATTCAGTTTGGTCATTAACTACTGAACCACAGGAAGAACAAATGGCGATTATCGGTATGTTAATGGAATTTGGAATTCTTCTCATTAGTTTATCTTTATATATTTACTATCATGGGAAAACGAAACAATTAAAAATTCAACATAAATGGGTAGAACATTTAAAACAAGTGAAAGTAACGGACTTATCCGTGCGAAAAGAAGATGAAATGTTACCGTGGTATATCTATTTATTACCCATCATTACGACGTTAGGTTTAATGAGTTATACAATTTTTAACTATGATATTTTACCGCAACAAATACCGACCCATTGGGGACCAAGTGGGGAACCGGACGCTTTTACAGAAAAATCGCCTCTCTCAGCAATACAACACACATTACTATTATTAATTATGCAATTAATGTTCTTAGGTGTTCATGTCGCGACGAAAAATTCTGGTATTAAGTTAAGTGCATCCAATTTAGCTGCATCTAAAAATCGTCAATTAACTTTAAGAAAATATTCAAGCTGGTTTCTGTTCTTCGTCATGTTAGCTTGCACTATATTAATGAGTTTTTATCAACTAACAATGATTCATCCTGAATTTGCAGTAGGTAGTATAAAAATAATTTTACCTTTTGCTTTCTTATTTATTGTATTAGCTGGCTCACTTATTTTTGCATTAAAAGTAGGTCGCTCTGATAAGAAGATAGAAGGAACAATTGATGAGAAGATTATGGAAGTAGATGAAGATCAATATTGGAAAGGCGGTATGTTTTATTTCAATAAAAATGATCCATCCATTTTTGTAGAGAAACGTTTTGGAGTAGGATGGACTATCAACTTTGCTAATCCAGTGGGTTACTTAATTGTTTTTGTACCGTTAATCATTATTATTATCATTTCTTTCGTTATGGGAGGGTGAGGTGCCGTTTCTTGAAAAAAGTAGATTTAAAAATTTCATTAATATTAGCATTTATCTGCTTAATTGGTGGGTTCTTTTTAGTACCATACCAGTTAGAAATGTTGCAAAATACTTCTTCGGATCAATACGATTCGTTAATTAAAACAATCCCAATCCCTATTTATATTTTATCGATGATAAGTTCGTTGCAAATTGCTATTTTTTCATTTGTTTTATCTTTTATCGGGATAAAACTAGCGAGGAAAGTAGGATTTAAGTTAAATATTTTCGATTCGTATTTCAGTAAAGAAAAAACGAAGATAGATTTGAAAAGTACTTTAATGGCAGTGGGCTTTGGCGTAATTACAGCCTTTGTTTTAGTTGGGGCAGATCAATTTTATTTTCAACATAATATTGAAGCTATTGGTAAAGGGCAAGCTGAAACTTCAGTGATAGGTTTACTTGCGGGAATTTTCTATGGCGGGGTGTTCGAAGAAATTATGCTAAGGTTGTTCTTCATGAGCTTATTAGTATGGCTTATGATGAAACTCTTTAGACGCAATCAGCAAAGCTTATCAAATTCTTTCTTTTGGATTGCTATTGTAATTGCTTCATTATTATTTGCAGCTGGCCATTTACCTGCAACGGTTATGGTATTTGGGGATTTAACAGTAGAATTAATTATAAGATGTTTCTTGCTAAATGGCATTGGCGGTATATTCTTCGGGTATCTTTATTGGAAAAAGGGATTCGAGTATGCAGTGTTAGCCCATATGTTTACACACATTGCATTACAGCTGTTGTTTATTCCACTATTGTCATGATAGTTGCATGAACTGTCTTTAAATAGGAAAAAGAGATGACTAGGTCACCTCTTTTTTAATTAATTCTTTTAAAACCACGTGCTCTGCACGTGTGAAAATATACTTTTAGAGTGGTATTAGAAATGGAAATAAAAACTCCTATTGATATAATGAAAATAGCCGTCAAACCAAATTCAAATCGAGAAGAGTTTTACTCAATGTCGAGCGACAATAGTCTATCACACACAAGATGGAATTGGAAGTATCACATAGTTTTTATTATTATTATTATTATTACTTTTTCAATGTTAATTTCGCTACGATTTCAACCCTTGCCGTTTGAGGAAACATATCTACTGGTTGAATGTAGTCCACGTTATAAAACTTCGTTAATTCCTGTAAGTCTTTAGCAAAGGTGGACGGATTACAAGAAGTATAGACAAATCGTTTCGGTTTAATTTTCAATACGGTTTTGATGAAGCTTGGTGCAAGACCAGTCCGGGGTGGATCGACAGTAATTACGTCAGGGATAAATCCATCCCGTTTCCATTTTGCCAACCATTCCTCTGCTGTACCTGTATAATAGCGAACATGTTTATATCCGTGATTTCTTGCATTTTTCTTAGCATCAACAATACTTTCAGGAACAACATCCATACCGCGGACTTCCTTTGCTTTAGGTGCTAGCCATAACCCAATTATCCCAACCCCACAATAAGCATCTACTACTTTTTCCTTTCCAGTTAACTGGGCAGCTTTTTTAATTTCATCATATAAATGAACCGTCTGCTCAGGATTAAGTTGAAAGAAAGCGCGGGACGATAAGTCGAAGGCAAGTTCTCCTAAATTTTCATGAATCGTTTCTTTACCATATAAACTAATCGTTTCATCTCCAAAAATAAGGGAAGTTTTTTCTCGATTTATATTTTGGGTAATCGAAACGATACTCGGATCGATTTTTAATATGCGCTCGATTAACTCTTTCTTATGAGGTATATCTTTTCGTGTCGTCACTAAACAAACTTGGGTTTCGCCTGTTTGAACAGCTGTGCGAACGACAATTGTGCGAACTAATCCGTCCAACGATTTCCCATCGTAAATGGAGATATTTAGCTTTTGTAATATTTTTCGAGTCCCTACAGTGATTTTAGACGTTAGGGGATGTTGAACAGCACAATCATTAATATTTAATAATTTATTTGTCCCTTCAATATATAAACCTGCATAAACCCGTTTCCCTTCTTTTCTTACTTGGAAGGAACTTTTATTTCGATAATGCCAAGGGGTGTCCATCCCAAGGGTAGGGCGGATATCCGTCGTTTCAGCAATTGATTTAACGTACTTTTCTAATGCTTGTATGACCATATCCCGTTTTTCTTTAAGTTGCCCGCTATATGTTAAATGTTGCAGCTGACATCCTCCACATTCATTGTAAACAGGGCAGCTTGGCTCTTGGCGGTCTTTCGATACTTTACGGATGTTTAAAATTTCCGCTTCAGCAAAATTTCGCTGTACTTTTGAAACTTTTACAGTTACTTCTTCTCCAGGTAATGCACCTTTTACGAATACTACATTTCGTTTATAAAAGCCGACCCCTTCACCATTAATACCTAATCTTTTAATCGTTAAAGGAAATTTTTGACCAATTTCCATTACTACATTTTCGCCCAAAAGCGTTCACGTCCTTTATTTTGTTCATTTAACCATTATATCGAAGCACTATTTGAAAGCAAATGAATAAATTCTTCCTTTAAGTAAAAATCTATAGAGATACGTTTAGTGTTATTTTAAAATAAGTTATTAGCAATTATTTTGAAATCGTGTTATTCTTATTTCAATTAAATAAATTATTCCTTCGGGGTCGGGTGAAATTCCCAATCGACGGTGATGAAGTGAAACTTCTAAGCCCGTGAGCTTGTTATAAGCAGGATTTGGTGCGAATCCAAAGCCGACAGTATAGTCTGGATGGGAGAAGGAACTATTATAGATGTACCATTAAAATTGTTATTTTTAATGGTTTATTTGCTATAGTATTTTTTCTTTTTCAATCCCGATTCATTTCTGAACGGGATTTTTTATTTAATAGTTTAAAATTGAATACGGTTAAGCTTAAGATATATCTTAAGCATCCTTCGGGGTCGGGTGAAATTCCCAATCGACGGTGATGAAGCGAAACTTCTAAGCCCGTGAGCTTGTTAAGAGCAGGATTTGGTGCGAGTCCAAAGCCGACAGTATAGTCTGGATGGGAGAAGGATGAATTTTGGCACTTTTTGAAAATTAATTTCAAAAGGTTTATTTCGTTACGCCATTTTTAAATACTCCCAACTCCTTAGGACATTTTCTAAGGGGTTTTTTTATTTTTAGAAAGAGGTGAGTAGATTGTTTACAGGCATAATTGAAGATACGGGAAAAGTAGTTGGGATTAAAAAAGATATCGACAGTAGTCAATTGACCATTGTTACACCCAAAATTGTGTCTGATGCTAAATTGGGTGATAGCATTGCGGTTAATGGTGTATGTCTGACGATTACCCACTTAACTAGTGAAGAAATGACTGTAGATGTCATGCCAGAAACAGTAAAGGCAACAACGATTCATACGTTAAAATTAGGAGATATGGTCAATCTAGAACGGGCAATGAGTGCCAATGGCCGATTTGGTGGTCATATTGTTTCAGGACATGTAGATGGTGTAGGAACGATTAGAAGTAAAAGACCGGTTTCAAACGCAGTTTACATTGAAATTGAAATACCTAGAGAACTTATTGAAAATTGTATACCTAAAGGTTCTATTACAATTGATGGGACAAGCTTAACGCTATTTCAAGTATCCAGTAATACTGTTACAGTATCCCTTATTCCTCACACGTATGCAGAAACGATTTTAGGCATGAAAAGTGTAGGAGATAAAGTAAATATCGAAACAGATATGTTAGGGAAATACGTTTTACATCATTTAAGAAAAACGGATAATACGTCAAATATATCAATGGAATTTTTAAAACAAAACGGATTTTAACTATAAAAACGGTGGTGGAGAAAATGATCAATACAATAGAAGAAGCTTTAGAAGACTTAAAAAAAGGAAAGCCGATTATTGTTGTGGACGATGAAAATCGTGAAAACGAAGGAGATTTAGTCATTCTAGCTGAATTTGCCACACCGGAAAATATTAATTTTATGGCGACATTTGGTCGAGGTTTAATTTGTACACCGATTACGGAAGAACTGGCCAATAAACTAGAATTATTTCCGATGGTTGAACATAATACGGATAATCATCAAACAGCTTTTACAGTAAGTATCGATCATATGGAAACGACAACTGGAATCAGTGCGTATGAGCGATCCTTTACGATTTTACAAATGATTAAAGAAAATGCTAAGCCAGCCCATTTCAGACGTCCGGGTCACGTATTTCCGTTAATCGCAAAAAGAAACGGAGTGCTCGAAAGAAGAGGACATACTGAAGCAGCTATTGATTTGGCAAGAGCTTGTGGCAGCGTTCCGGCAGGTGTTATTTGTGAAATCATGGCTGATGATGGAATGATGTTACGCCTTGACGGCTTGAAGGATTTTGCAACAATGCATCGATTAAAAATTATTACGATTGAAGATTTAGTTCGATTTCGTTCAAAACAAAAAATTGGATAACACATTTTAAGACAATAATTTTATGACGAGGAGAATAGAACAATGGGAAAACGATTTGAAGCACAATTAATAGGAACAGATTTAAAAATAGGGATTGTTGTAGGACGTTTTAACGAGTTTATTACAACAAAATTATTAGATGGTGCCCTTGATGGTTTAAGAAGACATGGAGTAGATGAAGAAAATATTGATGTAGCATGGGTACCAGGAGCGTTTGAAGTACCATTTATCGCTAAACAAATGGTTGAAACAGGTAACTATGATGCGGTAATTGGGTTAGGTACAGTAATACGTGGAGCAACAACTCATTATGATTATGTTAATAACGAAGCAGCAAAAGGAATTGCTAGCGTTTCATTAAATTCAAATGTGCCAGTAATTTTCGGGATCGTAACAACAGAAAACATCGAACAAGCAATTGAACGTGCAGGTACAAAAGCGGGCAACAAAGGTTATGATTCTGCTGTTTCTGCCATTGAAATGGCCAACTTGAAAAAAATGTTTAAATAATGAATAGAAATCAATGCTTTTAACAAAATAAGTGCCAACACGCCTACTTTTCGTGTTGGCACTTTTTATTATTCTAATACGGATTCCATGACTAAATCGTCAAGGGAACCAAAAGTATACCCTTGTTTTTTCGCTTCTTTTATAAATTTCGGAAGGGCATCGGCATTATGTTTTGCCACAGTATGCAATAAAATTAATGCGCCTGGGTGCAATTGGTTCATTAGTTCATCGTAAGCATATTCCCACCCTACATTGGAATCAGCATGCCAGTCTACAAATGCTGTATCCCAGAACATGTGGGTATAACCGTGTTTATTTCCAACTTCTAAAACTCTTTCGTTAAATATACCTTTTGGTGGACGTACATAATGGGTACGTTTAATTCCGGCAACTTCATTTAATTTTGAATCGAATTTTTTCCATTCTTTTACAAGTTCTTCGTCGGATAACTTAGACATATCTGGGTGTCCATAGGAATGATTCCCGATAATATGACCTTCTTTAATCATTCTTTTTACTAAATCCGTTGCACTTGTTAAATAGTGCCCCGTTAAGAAAAAGGTTGCTGGAACATTTTCTTCCTTTAAAGTATCCAAAATACTTTCTGTATATCCGTTTTCAAAGCCGTTATCAAAGGTTAAATAAATAACCTTTTTGTTTGGGTCTCCTCGATAAAATGCGCCATACTCTTTTAACATGCTTTCAAATTTTGCCCCCGCATCTGCCGGCTTTCCATCTTTTGATTTACTAAAGCCCCAGTGATAGGAGTTTGCGTTAGCAATATCTGGTTTAATAAAACTAAAGGCAAAGAAAAATGCGATTGCCCATAATGTTAAACGAAAAATGGGATGTTTCCACATAAAAAATTTTAGCCTCCTTTTTGCTTATATTGTGCGAAAACTGTTCCTTTATGCCAATGAATATTCGCTTATCCTAGAAGGAAATGATTTAACAAATGAACGGCAATGAAACGAACTTAAAAAAAATGTATACTAATGCTTAGAAGGAGTGTTTGTATGCAAGTCATATCGAAAATAAGCAGACAGAAAAACAATCCAGAACGATATAATATTTATTTAAATGAAAGTTATGCCTTTGCTGTTGATGAATCGACCCTTATTAAGTTTGGTTTAACAAAGGGAAAAATACTCGAACAATTTGATATCGATGAAATTACATATGAAGATGAAATCGCAAAAGCGTTTAATCGTGGCTTAAATTTTTTAAGTTATCAAATGCGCAGTGAATTTGAAGTGAAAAAGAAATTGTTAGATGCAGGCTTTGGAGAAGCTGTCGTGTTAGAGGCCATTCGGAAGTTGGAGAAACTTGGTTTTTTAAATGATGAAACTTATTCGAAAGCTTTATTAGAAACAAAAAAGAAAACAGCCAAAAAAGGGCCGAGAGCGATTAAACAAGATTTGATGAAAAAGGGAATCGATAAAGATACTCAAAGCAAAGTACTTGAATCTTTTACTTATGAAGAACAAGTGAATATTGCGATGGAGCTGGCAGAAAAAACAGTGCGGGCAAATAGTAAAAAGACACCGATGCAAATAAAACAAAAGGTGCAAGATCTTTTAATGCGGAAAGGTTATTCCTTTTCAGTTGTATACGAAATACTTGACCAAATTCGTTTAGAGAGAGAAGATGATGATTGGCAACATTTGATTGAACTACAAGGGGATAAACTGTGGAAAAAGTATGCTGCCAAGTTAACAGGTAATGAATTGCGAATGAAAACAAAACAAGCCTTATACCAGAAAGGTTTTCCAATAGAAGTAATCGATCGTTATTTAGATGAAAAGGAGCAGGAAGCAAATGGCTGAAAAAAATTATGCGGAAATGACGGAACAAGAATTAAGAGAAGAAATTGCCAACTTAAAGGAAAAGGCTAGAAAAGCTGAACAGCTTGGGATTGTAAATGAGTATGCTGTATATGAGCGAAAAGCAACGATGGCTGCTGCTTATTTAATTGACCCGAAAACAATTGTACCAGGAGAAATGTATCGTATAGACGGTGCTCCAGGAGAATTTTTTAAAGTAGAATATTTAAAAGGACGATTTGCTTGGGGTTATCGTTTAGGTGGAGATCGTTATGAAGAAGCATTGCCGATTTCTATTCTTTTACCAATGAAAGTAGGGAAGTAATATGAATGTGAATCAATCAATAGATAAATTAACACAAATTTTAGTAAGTAAAAATCCTAATTTATCCGTTAATAAAGCAAAAACATGGATTGAACTACTCTGGTCTGATTTTGAATCGACTTATGCAAAAGCGGGATATGATTACCGTGGAATGGAATATACAGAAAAGATAGTCCAACAATGGATTGAAAGTTACGGAGATAAAATTCATGAGTTTGCGGGTAGAAATCCAAAGTATGCCCATCTATTAGATGAAAGTGATGAAAATCTTCATTAAATAATAGAGGAGTTGTCCTAATAGGTGGGACAACTCCTCGCTATTTAATTACTCGAACCAATTTGTAGTTTGCGTTGTAGTTTATCTTCAGAATAAATCCAACCCGTATAGGAATTGACAATGTTCAACTCCTCATCCACATGGGCAACAGCTACAAAAGGATAACGATCATTACTTCGATAACGTAAATCGATTAAACGCACTTCCGTTAAGTTGCAGTCTATTTCGGAAATTTCCCAACGATATAAGGGAGAGAAAGAAATGAATGCAGCTAAATTCGAATCTTCAAGAGCTTTATTAACAATCGGTGTTCTTGGAAGCGGATGGATTTCAAATTTGTCGTAAATGTTTATTTTTTTGCCGTAAGCCCGACCAACATAATAATGGGTTTTTGATTTTGCAGCTACTCGCCAATTTAAAAAACGCATTGTTGGTGCGACAATGACATAATCTTCATCCGGAATAGCATCATGAACGGCCTTCTTTACAGCTGCTTGTAAAACGAAACGTATAATATAGTAAACAAAAATAATCGTATACATGACAGTGAATGTTATGACAGGGTCGAACCAAAAAGCCCATAACATAATGCCGATGCAATGTAATCCGAAAATAATCGGATCAAAGGTATTAATAACACCAAGTGCAACCCATTTCTTTGAAAAAGGACGAAGGGCTTGCGTACCGTAGGCATTAAATATATCAACAAAAACATGTAAAAAAACAGCTAGGAAAGTCCAAAGCCATAAATGAAATATATTGGCGTCTTGAAATATAAAAGATAATACAGCTGTAATGGCAATGGGCCATAAAAGGACTGCTGGGACCGAATGGGTAATGCCACGATGATGTCGGATATAAATCGCATTATTTCGAAGTTTTAATATAGTATCCACATCTGGTGCTTGTGAGCCAATAACGGTACCAGCCATAACAGCAACAAATGTTAAATTATTTTCGGCTACAACAGGATCTGCTAAAGCTAAGCCGCCTAATGCAACGCCCATTACTAAATGTGTGCCTGAATCCAAAGTATCAACTCCCTGTTTATGGACACATTTCTTATATACTTGACGGTTATTTTCATGAATCTTAATAGAAGTATTATACCCTAATTATAAAATTTAAAATCGAAATTCGTCGGAGGTTATCGTGAATTATCAATATAAAAATGAATTTCGCCATCATTTAGTCGATTGGTTTAATAGAGAAAAAAGAGATTTGCCGTGGAGGCGAACATCGGACCCTTATAAAATTTGGGTCTCCGAAATTATGCTTCAACAAACAAGGGTAGACACGGTCATCCCGTATTATAATCGTTTTTTAGAAAAATATCCTACGATGCAGTCCCTTGCTTATGCTCCGCAAGAAGAACTGTTAAAAATGTGGGAAGGGTTAGGATATTATTCAAGAGCTAGAAATTTACAGGCGGGCGTTAAAGAAGTGGTCGAGAAATATAACGCCGTTGTACCGGACAATCGCCATGATCTTTCAAAATTAAAAGGTATTGGACCATACACTGCTGGCGCTATTTTAAGTATTGCCTATAATAAACCAGAGCATGCAGTGGATGGAAATGTTATGCGTGTTTTAAGCCGCGTATTACATATTGAAGAAGATATCGCCCTACCCAAAACGAGAAAAGTTTTTGAAGAAGCAGTCGATATGTTAATCGATAAAGATTACCCTGGTGATTTTAATCAAGCCATAATGGATTTAGGAGCTATGATTTGTACACCAACTTCTCCGAAATGCTTGCTTTGTCCTGTACGTGATTATTGTATTGCGTTTCAAGAAGGTGATACAGAACAATTGCCAATAAAATCAAAAAAAATAAAAACGAAAAAAGTAATATATAATATATATGTAGCTGTCGATAAACAAGGGAATTATTTAATTGAAAAGCGACCAAATGAGGGGTTGTTAGCTAATATGTGGCAATTTCCAATGATAGAAATGACGAAAGAAACTACAAAAGACGCTTTTGAAAAACAGTATAATGTTCAAATTGAAAATTATTTAAATAATGATTTCATGAAATTTAAACATATCTTTTCCCATTTAACTTGGGAGATGGAATGCAACCTTGTACAAGTTCAACAATTGAATCAATTACCGGCCAATGCCCATTTTTTACCTATAGGAAAAATTAGGGAATTACCAATGTCAGTACCAATGTTGAAAATTTTGAATGTTCTGAATTAACTTATTTTTTAACTTTCGCATAATCTCAATAACATCAGTCCACAATAATTATTACGGAGGTGAGTTTGAGATGGCGAAGAAAAACAACAACAATAACAACAATAATAACAACAACTTCAACAATAATGAAGAATTTGGTGTTGATCAAGACTTCCAACAAGCACGTCAACAAAACCAAAAACAAAATCAACAAAACAACCAACGCAATAACAACAATAATAACAATAATAAAAATAACAACAACGAATTTTAATTAAATTGCTTTACAATTGTGAATAAGACAATTCACGTTAAGGTATAGACAAATTTATTTGTCTATACCTTAATTTTATATAAAGGATAAAAGGATGTTCTAATCTAATTTTTACCAAATTCATTAAAAAATATGTTCTTCTAACTACAAGTTTTTTATTTCCATTGTTATAATATAAAGAAATAACTGCTAGATGTTGATTTTTCTTCATTTAGCGGGTGTATAGAAACCCGCTGAATAAGATGGATTTTATTCACAGAGTTTGAAATGATTAATCGATACCGTTTAAGGTCATATCAAATCCTGGACATTTTTCAACATGAGGAAATTGATACATAGACGAAAAGGTGGGCTTTAAATGACAATACCTACAGAAGGAGAAACGATTCAAATACATAGTTATAAACACAATGGTCGCATCCACCGTGTCTGGCAAGAAACGATGGTTTTAAAAGGAACGAAAAATATCTTTATTGGAGCCAATGAGCGTACACTTGTTACTGAATCGGATGGACGAACATGGCTAACACGCGAGCCCTCTATTTGTTATTTTCACGCAGAACATTGGTTTAATATTATTTGTATGTTGCGTGAAGATGGTGTGTATTATTATTGCAATATGAGTTCTCCTTATGTTTTTGATAATAATGCTATAAAATATATCGACTATGATCTAGATATTAAAGTTTTCCCAGATATGTCATATACACTTTTAGACGAAGATGAATACGAGCAGCACAAGAAGGAAATGGGCTATCCAGAAGTGATTGATAAAATTTTAAAACGAAATGTGAATAAATTAATCAGCTGGATAAAACAAAAAAGAGGTCCCTTTGCGCCAGATTTTATTGAAGTTTGGACGAATCGATATTTATTTAATAAAGAAATGCAATCAAATGAAAAATAATAGTGGAAAAGTCTACTAGGAGAATCAGTAGGCTTTTTTTATGTATTTACTGGTAAATTAGAGTATAGTGTTATTCGTGTGTCCAAAATGGGATAACTTTTAATTAGGACGATTTAAGTTTGTTTGTTGATAAAGGGAAGTGAATGGAAATTGGGTAGTATTAAACGATATATGAGATTTGTAAAGCCTTATAGATGGGAAATTTTATTAACTATTTTTATTGGTATATTAAAATTTGCCATTCCGTTGTTCATTCCAATTTTAATCAAAATTGTAATAGACAATATTATTAGTGCACCAGATTTAACAAATGGGGAAAAAATTGAACAACTGAGTTATTGGTTAGGTGGTACTGTCATTTTATTCTTTATTATTCGTCCACCTATTGAATACTACCGTCAATATTTTGCCCAACATGTTGGGAACAAAGTATTGTTCGATATACGACAAGAATTATTTGGCCATTTACAGAAATTGAGTTTAAAATATTACGCTAATACTCGAGCGGGCGAAGTAATATCCCGGGTTATTAACGATGTAGAACAGACGAAAAATTTTATTATGATTGGCTTAATGAATTTATGGCTTGATGTTGCAACGATCCTCATTGCAATTGGGATAATGCTTGCGATGGATGTAAAACTAACATTAGTTTCAATCATTGCATTACCGCTATTCGCCATTAGTGTAAAATACTTTTTCGGAAAACTTAGGGATTTAACACGTAAACGATCCCAAGCGTTAGCCCATGTCCAAAGTTATTTACATGAAAGAATAAGCGGAATTAGTATTATTAAAAGTTTCACGTTGGAGAAGCATGAACAGAAAATTTTCGATAATGAAAATGGAGAGTTTTTAGACCGTGCCCTAGATCATACAAAATGGAATGCAAAATCCTTTGCAGTCGTAAATACTATTACCGATATCGCCCCATTATTAGTGATTGCGTATGCCGGTTATCGAGTAATTCAAGGTGATCTATCCGTCGGAACAATGGCTGCGTTTTACGCTTATATTGAACGATTGTATAGTCCATTAAGACGTCTAGTTAATTCATCTACAACTTTAACCCAATCTATTGCTTCAATGGATCGAATGTTTGAACTAATGGATGAAGAATACGATGTTCAAGATAAAGAAAATGCTCGTCATCTTGCTCCTGTAAAGGGACAAGTTTCCTTTGAAAATGTAAATTTCCAATATGAACAAGACGGACAAATGATATTGAAAAATGTTCAATTTGATATTAAACCTGGAGAAACCGCTGCCTTTGTTGGGATGAGTGGAGGCGGAAAATCAACGATTGTAAGTTTAATTCCTCGCTTTTACGATGTAACAGATGGGGCAGTTAAAATCGATGGGATGAACGTGAAAGATGTATCCATTCAGTCGTTACGTTCCCAAATTGGAATTGTATTGCAAGATAATATATTATTTAGCGATTCGGTAAAACAAAATATTTTAATGGGTCGACCGGATGCTACGGATGAAGAAGTGATTGCAGCTGCTAAAGCAGCCAATGCCCATGATTTTATTATGACATTACCTGAAGGGTACGAAACAAAAGTAGGAGAGCGCGGTGTGAAACTGTCCGGGGGTCAGAAACAACGTGTTGCGATTGCCCGTGTATTCCTAAAAAATCCGCCAATTTTAGTATTGGATGAAGCGACTTCTGCCTTGGATTTAGAAAGTGAAGCATTAATTCAAGATTCCTTAGATCGATTGGCAAGTGATCGAACGACTATCATTATTGCCCATAGATTATCAACAATTACCCATGCGGATAAAATTTTCGTTATTGATCATGGTGAATTAGTAGAGGAAGGTAACCATGAATCGCTTATGGAAAAACAAGGTGTTTACTATGATTTATTCCAAATTCAAAAATTAGACTAAAAAAATAATACGACAAGAAAATGCCTAACAAGTCAACGTTCGACTAGTTAGGTATTTTTTATTTTTTGCAAAAATTTGATGTATAATCCACTGTTTATATACGTTTTCAAATTTTAGTGAACCAGAATTTAATCGATTAAAGCAGTATAACTGTTGCTTTTTGTCGAGAAAATTACATTGAAGTTTTGTGTTAATTTAAGGTATTTTATCATAAAAACATATGATTAAGAGAATTCAAATCTATTATTGTTTTTAAGCAAATAGAGAACGAAATAGAATGATAGATTTGTAAATTAGCGTTATGCGAGGGGGTACAAGATGGAAAAAAAAGTACTATTACAAGTTAAAGATTTGGAAACAACTTTCTTTACTGACGATGGAAAAGTACCAGCAGTTGATCATATAGACTTTCATATTAATGAAGGAGAAATATTAGCTATTGTAGGAGAGTCAGGCTGTGGGAAAAGTGTTACCTCTCTGTCTATTATGGGGCTCGTACCATCTCCTCCTGGAAAGATTACATCAGGTCAGATCCTTCTAAATGAGTTAGATTTAACAAAGCAAACAGAAAAGGAAATGCGTAAAATTCGTGGAAAAGAAGTGGCAATGATATTTCAAGAACCGATGACTTCTTTAAATCCTTTATACACTATTGGGAATCAACTAACAGAAGCCATTTTAATCCATAACAAAGGTATGAAGAAAAAGGATGCAGCGAATAGAGCGATTGAAATGATGAAACTGGTTGGATTACCAAGGGCAGAAGAATTAATGAAAGACTATCCCCATCAATTATCAGGCGGGATGAGACAACGGGTCATGATTGCAATGGCTCTACTATGTAATCCAAAACTATTAATCGCCGATGAGCCTACTACTGCCCTAGACGTTACAATACAAGCTCAAATATTAAAGTTAATGAAAGAGTTGAATAAACAATTTAAGACGGCAGTTTTACTCATTACCCATGATTTAGGTGTTGTTGCTGAAACGTGTGAACGGGTAATCGTTATGTATGCTGGTCAAATTGTCGAAGAAGCTCCCATATCTGAAATATTCAAAAATCCTCAACATCCATATACGAAAGGTCTAATCCAATCTGTTCCTGACATGCGTTATAAAAAGGAAACTTTATATTCCATTAAAGGTAATGTACCAAAGCCTGGTTCCATTCAAACTGGTTGTCGATTTGCTCCCCGTTGTGAATTTGCTGCGGAACGGTGCTTTACAGAAAATCCGCCTTTATATGAAGTGAACTCTTCTTTAGTCCATAAATCAAGATGCTTCTTACAGGAAACGGAGGGAATTCCATTTGCAGAACGTGCTATTGAAAGTCGATAACTTAAAAAAATATTTTCCAAAGGGAACGAGTTCTTTAAAAAAGGGCCCCCATGTGAAGGCAGTCGATGACGTTTCATTTCAAGTTTATGAAGGAGAAACCCTTGGAATTGTAGGGGAGTCGGGATGTGGAAAATCAACGACCGGTCGAATGATTATGCGTCTTCTTGAACCAACAGAAGGTTCCATTAAGTTTGATGGTGTCGAACTTTCCTCATTATCTAAACAAGAAATGCGAAAAGCAAGACGAGATATTCAAATGGTATTTCAAGACCCATATGCTTCATTAAATCCAAGACATACTGTTAAAAAAATTTTAGAAGAACCCCTTATTGTCCATGGTATTGGAAGTTCAGCGGAACGTAAAAAAAGGGTAGAGGAGTATTTAGAAATTGTCGGCTTGAGCTCATATCATGCAAAGCGCTATCCCCATCAATTTAGTGGTGGGCAAAGACAGCGTATCGGTATTGCTAGAGCTTTAATGACAAATCCGAAGCTAATTATTGCTGATGAGCCGGTATCTGCATTAGATGTTTCGATTCAAGCACAAGTTTTAAATTTAATGCAAAGATTACAGCAAGAGTTAAAGCTAACGTATATTTTCATTGCCCACGATTTAGGGGTAGTTCGCCATATTAGTGATCGGGTAGGCGTAATGTATTTAGGTAGATTTGTAGAGTTAGCTGATAGTGAATCTTTATATGCGGAACCATTACACCCGTATACGCAAGCTTTGTTATCAGCCGTACCGATTCCTGATCCTACTTATGAACGGGAAAAAATTATTCTCACAGGTGATGTTTCGAATGCCATTCCAGATAAGGGATGTACTTTCCAAACTAGATGTCCATATGCAACGCTTACTTGCAAAATGACAGTTCCAGATTTAGTAGAAGTCAAACCAGGTCACTCTGTTGCGTGCCATTTATTTAATGAAGCGCAGCAATGACATATAGAACAAAGAAATTGGGAGGGTAACTATGAAAACAGGGAAGTTTTGGTCTCTAAAACTATTTTTATTACTAGTTCTTTTAGTAGTGCTAGCTGCATGTAGCGGAGAAGAAGGTACTTCAGAAGAACCAGCAGACACAGACACAAGTGGAGATACAGAAGAAGCAGTACCTCAAACTTTAGTATTCGGTCGTGGTGGAGACTCTGTCTCATTAGATCCAGCCATTGTAACAGATGGTGAGTCTTTTAAAGTAACAGAAAATATTTTTGAGACATTACTAAACTTTGGTGAACAAGATACGACGGTACAGCCAGGTTTAGCGAAGGAATGGGAAGTTAGTGAGGATGGTCTAACATATACATTCCACCTACAGGAAGGTGTTAAATTCCATGACGGAACAGATTTTAACGCTGAGGCAGTGGTGAAAAACGTTGAACGTTGGAAAGGTGGCGCTGAAGAAAAGTTTTATTATTTCCATTCCATGTTTAAATCTGAAGGGGAAGATATTATTAAAAGTGTAGAAGCTGTTGATGATTACACGGTTGTCTTTACCCTTACGCGTCCACAAGCACCTTTCTTAAAAAATATTGCGATGAGTCCATTTGCTATTGCATCACCGACTGCCTTTGAATCAGCGGGTGATGCCTTTGGAGATAATCCGGTAGGAACTGGTCCATTTAAATTTGTTGAATGGAAGCGAAACGATTCAATTACAGTTGAGAAAAATGAAGATTACTGGCAAGAAGGATTACCGAAATTAGACAAAATTATTTTCCGTTCCATTCCCGATAACTCTGCTCGTTTAAATGCATTAACAACTGGTGAAATCGATTTAGCAGATGGTATTAATCCGTCTGATGCAGCAACTGTAGAATCCAATTCTGAACTACAATTAATCGAACGTCCATCTATGAACATTGGTTATCTAGGGTTAACATCTACACGAAAACCTTTTGACAATGTACTTGTTAGACAAGCTGTCAACTATGCGATTGATAAACAAGCGATTGTCGATGCCTTCTTCCAAGGTAGAGCTGAAGTAGCTGTAAACCCAATGCCTTCTTCGATTAGTGGTTATAACGAAGAAATCGAAGGATATCCATATGACCCTGAAAAAGCAAAAGAATTATTAGCTGAAGCAGGGTATGACGGTGAAGAAATTGAGCTTTGGGCAATGCCAGTTCCACGCCCATATATGCCAGACGGTCAAAAGGTTGCTGAAGCCATTCAGAAAAATTTAGCGGACGTTGGTATTCCATCTAAAATCGTAACTTTTGAATGGGCAACATATTTAGAAAAGGCAAAAAATGGTGAAGCGGATGCCTTTTTAATGGGTTGGACAGGCGATAACGGTGACGCGGACAACTTCCTTTATACATTGTTAGATAAAGATACGATTGGAAGTAATAACTATGCTTATTATTCGAATGATGAAGTTCATGAATTATTAATTGCTGCTCAAACTGAAACGGATGAAGAAAAGCGAAATGATCTTTATAAACAAGCACAAGTTATTATCCATGAAGATGCACCGTGGGTACCATTAGCCCATTCAACGCCATTACTTGCTGCGAAAAAAGGTGTTACAGATTATTTACCTCACCCAACTGGATCTGAAAGTTTAATTAATGTATCGATTCAATAAGTGTCTATTGCTTGAATAAGTGCTAAGCTGCTTACGAATTTTGTTAATAGACATTAAAAAAATGGGGGGTATTTTTACCTCCCATTCTTTCATTCATGCATTCTAACGAAAGAGGTGAAGATATGCTTCGCTACATAGGTAAACGAATTCTTCATTTAATACCTGTGCTATTAGGAATGACATTTATTGTTTTTTTAATTATTCGTGCGATTCCTGGGGATCCAGCCCAAGTGATTTTAGGTCAGCAAGCGACAGAGGAAGCGATTAAAGCGTTAAGAGATAAATTAGGACTCGATCAGCCATGGTATATTCAATACTTCGATTATTTAAAAGGACTACTAACTGGCGATTTAGGAGAGTCGCTACGTACAAGTCAGCCGATTACTAGTGAAATTTGGCCCTATTTAGCTGCCACTATGGAATTAGCCTTCTTTGCGATGATTTTAGCTATCCTTATCGGAATGAATGCCGGAATTATTTCGGCTTGGTTCCAAAACTCTTGGTTTGACTATATTGCAATGGTTATTGCTTTAATCGGTGTATCTGTACCGATTTTCTGGCTTGGTTTAATGGAGCAATGGGTATTTAGTTTAGAGTTAAATTGGTTGCCTACTTCCGGAAGGGAAGAGGTGCGAGCACCTGTTGAAGCAATTACCCATTTCTATTTAGTCGATACATTGATTCAAGGACGTTTTGATCAATTTTGGGTAACGATTCAGCATTTAATCTTACCGGCCTTTGCCCTTGCAACGATTCCGATGGCGATTATTGCCAGAATGACCCGCTCTTCCATGTTGGAAGTAATGCGCTCAGATTATATTCGTACTGCTCGAGCAAAAGGGCAAAAAATGGTGAAAGTGATTTATAAGCACGCATTAAAAAATGCTCTTATTCCGATCTTAACAGTAATTGGATTACAAACGGGCTTGTTATTAGGTGGAGCTATTTTAACGGAAACGATATTCAGTTGGCCAGGAATCGGCCGTTATATTTACGAGGCGATAGGTTACCGTGATTATACAGTCATTCAATCGGGTATTTTAATCGTTGCCTTTATGTTTGTCATCATTAACTTGGTTGTTGATATTTTATATACAATCATCGATTCAAGGATTAAATATAACTAGAAGGGAGAGGGAAAGATGCCTGAAATGGTCTCAAATTCAGTCGATTTATCGACGAAAGAAGAGAAAGTAGTTGGACCATGGAAAGAGGCGTGGCGCAGCTTTCGAAAAAGTAAAGCCGCCCTCGTTGGAACAGCCATTGTTGTATTTTTCATCCTTTTAGCTGTATTTGGTCCATTGATTGCGCCAGAAGGAATAAATGAACAAAAATTACAAGACTCAAGCTTAAGACTTGCACCTCCATCCAGTGAATATTGGTTTGGTACAGACGACTTTGGAAGGGACATTTTTTCAAGAGTAGTTTACGGAGCGAGAATTTCTTTGGCGGTCGGATTTTTATCGGTTATCGTTTCAGCTATAGTAGGGAGTTTTCTTGGAATTATCTCTGGCTATTATGGCCGCTGGATAGATACGATTATTTCAAGAGTTTTTGATATTATGCTAGCTTTCCCTAGTATACTTTTAGCTATTGCTATCGTATCAATATTAGGTCCTTCTTTACAAAATGCCCTTATTGCGATAGCGATTATTAATATCCCGAATTTCGGGCGATTAATTCGCTCTAAAGTTTTAAGTGTAAAGGAAGAGGAATACATTGTAGCAGCAAAGGCTATAGGAATGAAGGATTCTCGATTATTATGGAAACACATTTTGCCTAATTCCTTATCGCCAGTCATTGTACAAGGTACGTTAGCTATTGCAACGGCTATTATTGAAGCGGCTGCATTAAGTTTCCTTGGGCTCGGTGCAGAAGCGCCCCAACCTGAATGGGGGAAAATGTTATCGGACGCTCGGATCCATCTTATGACTGCACCATGGACGATGATTTTCCCTGGATTGGCTATCATGTTAACCGTGCTTGGCTTTAATTTAATGGGGGATGGTTTGCGAGATGCGTTAGATCCTAAAATGAAAAATTAAAGGGAAGGGGGAGCGAATTTAGCTCTCCCTTTATTCGTACGGAAATAAATCGGATGATAAATAACGTTCCCCTGTATCGGGCGCAATGCATAACACCTTTGCATTCGGAGGAAGTTGTTTAGCTATTTGCAACGCGAAGTAAGCAGAAGCAGCGCCGGAAGCTCCTACTAAAATTCCTTCTTCCGTACCAAGACGTCTTGCAGTAGTTTGGGCATCGAGATCTTCAATGTGAAGAATTTCATCATATATTGTTTGATTTAATATTTTTGGAATAAATCCCGGACCAGTTCCAGGTATTTTATGAGGTCCTGGATTACCACCAGCTAATACTGGGGAGCCTGCTGGTTCTACTACATAAATTTTTAAATCGGGCATAACCTTCTTCAATTCTTCCCCCGTTCCGGTTACGGTTCCACCTGTTCCTGCTGTCAATACGAGAACATCTAGTTTATTGTCAAAGGCATTTAAAATTTCAATAGCAGTTGTTTGGCGATGGGCATCAGCATTTGCATTATTTTCGAATTGTAATGGGATAAAGCTATTTGGAATACTTTCAGCAATTCGTACTGCTTCATCGATAGATCCTTGCATACGTAAGCTTGCAGAGGTTAAATGGACTTCTGCACCGTAAGCTCGCATTAACTGTACCCGTTCTTTTGTAGCATTGTCAGGCATTGTAATAATACATCGGTAACCCTTTACCGCACATACCATAGCGAGACCAATTCCTGTATTCCCACTAGTTGGTTCAATTACAGTACTCACTCCTGGAATCAGTTTCCCTTCAATTTCTGCTTGTTCAATCATATTAAAAGCAGCTCGATCTTTAACGCTGCCACCTGGATTAAAAGATTCTAATTTCATATAAACTTTCGAACCGTTCGCATCAGGTAATGCATTTAATTTTACAATCGGTGTGTTTCCTATTAATTCAAGAATGGAGTCATGTATTTTCATTATGAAACACCTTTCAAAAAAATTTTGAAAAAGCTAGGCAAGAGTCCAACCTAGCTTTTCTTACTCTATACAGTATAATACGGTTATTCAAAAGTGACGAGTATAGGGGATAAGTTAAAACAGCTAAAGTTCCTTTAGAAACGGATGAAATTATTCGTTTGAAACTGCTTCTAAGAAACTAAGGTTTAATAAGCCGTCGATATTATCCGTTGTAATATAACCTGCTTCCTTTGAAATAGTTGCCATCTCTTTAATAATCTCTTCATTTATTTCCGATGTTGGCGTTATACGATCAAAAGATTTTGTCACTTCTTCCTTTGAAAGGTCCTTACCAGTAATTTTTTTTACGTGGTCAAGGAATAACTGTATAGCTTCTTCAGGATTTTGTTTAATAAAATCAATGGCTTGTAGATGCGCTTTTAATATTTTTTTTGTCATCTCTGGATTGTTTAATGTAAATTCCTTACGTGCAGCTACAACGGTGTTAGTCGATTCACTACCCCAAGCAAATTCCTTTTCATCTAGTAAAAGTTTTGCTTTTCCGTTCGTTTCAATGTTAACCCCCCACGGTTCTTGTGCTGCTGCAGCATCAATGTCTCCTCTTAACATTAAGGATGCTGTATCAGCAGAAGCTAGTTTAATGGAATTGACATTTCCACCGCTTAATTTTACTTTTAAACCTGCATCTTTAAGGGATTTCATTAACCCAATGTCCTGTGTACTACCGTAAGCAGGTATTGCAACCGTTTTACCTGCCAAATCTTCTACACTAGTAATATTTGAATCGCCTCGTACGACAAGTACTGCCCCGGCATTGACAGCACCAGCAATAATTTCATGTTGTGGATGTCTCGTATAAGTGTTTAATGCAGGTGTAGGGCCAACTGTTCCGATATCGATGGCGTTCGTAGACATTGCCTCCATGAAGGCAGTACCATCGTTAAAGGTTTTCGTTGAAATGGTAACATCATCGCCTAGTTGTTGTTGGAAATAGCCCTTTTCTAGTGCGACGATTGTTGCGATATGGGTCATATTCGGAAAGTACCCGATTCGAACAGTGGAAGCTTGATCCTTTTCTTCGTTGGAAGAAGCTTCACTATGACTACATGCTGCAAGGATAATAGTCATCAGGGTCATCATTGTTAAAAATAAAAAATGCTTCTTTTTCATTTTTTCATCTCCTAAACTGTTTGCATACCCCATTTTCTTAATGCATAACGTTCAATACGTACAAAAATAAAGTTATCGATAAAGGAACCAATGACACCGATGATAATAATAATACTAAAGATTAAATCCATTGCTTGTATGGAGCGTCCAAGGTCTAAAAGGGTTCCGAGACCCCCGCTTCCTCCGAGTAATTCCCCTGATAATACTGCCCGCCAAGCAAGTGCCCATGCTAAACGTAAACCTGAAATTAATTGAGGTACCGTTGCTTTAAAAATAACAGTACGGAATAAATGGAATCCGTCTGAACCCATTGTTTTCGCTACTCGAATTAGCAAGGGAGGTACACTTTTAAAGGCGGCACTTGACGTAATAATAATAGATAACGCCGCTCCTAATATGACAATGAAAATAACGGAACCGACCCCTAAACCGAACCAAAGAATAGCTAAAGGCATCCATACGATATTTGGGATAGCTTGTAAACTTGTGACAAAGAAACCAAGGGTATCGTCAATTACTTTGTATTTATAAATTAAATATCCAAGTATTAATCCGATAACGACTGCGATAAAGAAGCCAACAAATAATCGCACAAGGGAAGCGCTAGTTGCTTCAATTAATTGTCCAGTCATTAATCCGTTTACTAACGTTTTTAGTATTGTGACACCACCTGGATCATTCGGAATGATTAAAGGTGGCCACATAAAGGCAGGGAAGATGTCGAATTTAGATATCGCTTCCCATATTGTTATGAGGATCAACACGAAGACGATCCTTCTCAAGAGAGTAGTCACTACCTAATTCCTCCTTCAGCACTTTTTCCATTTCCTGCTCCAGCTCAGTTAATATACGATTCTCTAAATGTATTAAAATGCTGTCTGAAGATTTGCGCGGACGAGACGCCTGTACAGGAAAAACATTTTTAATACCTCCAGGACGCGTCTTCATTAAAACGATGCGGTCCGATAATACAACTGCTTCACGAATATTATGAGTGACAAAAAGGATGGTCTTTCCAGTTTCACTCCACAATGTTTCCAGTTCTTTATGTAAAACCATACGAGTTTGTTCATCTAAAGCAGCAAATGGTTCATCCATTAAAAGGATTTCCGGATCCATTACAAGGGCACGGGCAATCGCCACCCGTTGCTTCATGCCCCCAGACAATTGATGGGGCATAGAATGGGCAAACTTCCCAAGGTGTACTTTTTGTAACCATGTCATCGCCCGCTCCTTAGCTTCTTCCTTAGGTATTTTTTTAATCAGTAGACCATACATAACATTTTCAAGAACTGTCATCCAAGGGAATAAACCAGATTCTTGGAAGACTACGATTCGATCGTTCCCGGGTCCCTTTACCGGACTATCATTGACTAAAAAAGTGCCAGAAGAATGTTCTTCAAGTCCTGCAATAATATTTAAAAGTGTGGATTTCCCACAACCAGAAGGGCCTAATAAGGAGATAAACTCACCTTTATTAATAGTTAATGAAACGTCATCTAACGCAATTGTTGGAGCATGCTCATTACTTTGAAATTCCTTATGAACATTTTTTAGAATAATATGTTCATTTGACAAAATAAATCCCTCCATTCCTATAAAACATATTAAAATACTAAGTTTTAATTTATTTTATGTGTTGTATTCGCTTCTTTCTGTCACTTTTGTTACAAAATTTCAGAATAATTTATATAATAGAATTATAAGGGAGAGGGAAACAATGGAATTAGAGAGTTCATTGAAGTTAATAGAACAGCTTGCTAAGAAAATACATGCTAGAAAAGGACAAATTATTTATCAAGCTGGAGAAGAAGCAAATAACGTATATTTTTTAAATGACGGAATCGTTAAAATTGCGATCGATGGAGACGATGGACATCCAGTTACGATTTCCTTAATTCGAATGGGGGAAATGTTTGGATTTCTAGATCGATTAAACAACCGGTTAGAGCATACTCAATATGCCGTTGCGATGACGGATGTTGAATTATTTGTTTTACCGATAGAAATTTTAACTCAACATTTGAATAAATTATCTGAAATGGAACGGAGCTTATTTTATTCCTTAGGGAAACGATTAATAGAGGCTCAAGAATTTGTCTATGTTCATTCTAAAATGACGATTCCTGAACGACTTGGCTGGCTTTTGAAGAAGTTAGCAAAAGTAGAAAATAATATTTTAACAATCAGTATTCCTTTAACCCACGAGGAAATATCTTTTATGATTGGCTGTAGCCGTCAAAAGGTAACGACTTATTTAAGTAAGTGGAAAAAGGAAGGAGTTATTCAATATGAACGGGGATTTATTCAACTAATGGACTTAGAAAAACTTCAATAATTAAAAAACTACCCAAAGGTTTCATCAAATCCATCTTGTACCATGGATTTGACGTCCCTTTATGGGTAGTTTTTTAGTAGAAATCCTCTTCTAAATCCGAATTTTTTTCTGTACTATGATAGCTTCGGAAAGAAACAATTAAAGTATCTAAGTGTTCTAAATTCTCCTCATAGTCAAGGAGGCGGGAGAAGATGTAAAACAAATGATAACTTGAAAACTCTTCTTCACCTTCTCGATTTTGTTCAAAGGCGATTTGTTGGATAAGGTGTTCCATAACGTCCGCATGTTTGTCGTCTTCTTCGTCGACCCACTTTGAATGTTCGGGTTTTAACTTACCAGTAAATTTCAATAATAATTGTTCGTGGAAAGTAAGAAGAAAATCCAAACGTTCTTGAATCATCGTTCGAAACGGAACGGGTAAATTAGCTATTTCATTTTCATGTTTATTTAAACGATGCAAAAGCTCTAAACTTTTTTTCGTCGTGATAATCATTTGTCGATACATAACAAGTTTTCGGGCTTGTATAAATCGTTTTTTCTTAGAATAATGGCGCTCTTCTTTATAGAAATCATACATATTTTCAATCCCCGATAAACGGCTATGGAATTTATTAAGAGCGTTTTTCGTTGATGTATGTTCAGACGCTTGTCTAGCAGCTAAGCGAGTCCAACGAATAATATCATCCTGCAATGAATCGATCATTTTAAATAATTTTATTTCATAGCGTGGTGGGATGAATACGAGATTCACTAGAAAGGCTGCAAATACACCTACCATAACAGTTATAAAACGTATAATTCCAAATTCTAAAAAGTCTTCTCCTTCATAAACCATAATTGCAACTACAGTTACAAGGGCAAGGGACAGGGAACTGTTTAATTTGAACTTAAGCATTATCGCGATAACGATAATTGCTGCAAGTCCAATTGTAACGGTATGATGGCCAAATATTAACCCGAAGGTAACTGCGATTGTTGCACCTATGAAATTCCCTTGAAGTTGTTCAATAATCGTTAAATAAGACCGGTAAATAGAAGGTTGGATTGCAAATATAGCTGCAATCCCAGCAAAAACAGGAGAAGGTAAGTTCAGTAATTCCGCTAAAAAAAGGGCAAATACAATAGCAAAACCTGTTTTTAAAACACGGGCACCTACTTGCATTAAAAAATAAATCCTCTCTTTCAAGAAACATATGATTGAAATCACATTACTTTACCTAATATTTTCCCATTGGTCAACTAGTTTCATGAAAGATTCACATTATAATCAACTTAACATGGTTTTGACTTATTTTAATTGTGAGAAAGCATAGTCGACAGCTTCAATTGTTTCTAAAATATCCTGTTCTGTATGTTCTGTCGTTAAGAACCAAGCTTCATATTTAGACGGTGCTAAATTAACACCCTTTGAAAGCATTAATTTAAAGAAACGTCCAAACATTTCCCCATCAGAGTTTTCAGCTTGTTCGTAGTTTTCTACTTTTTCATTTGTAAAGTAAACGGTTAAAGCACCTTTTAATCGGTTAACTGTAATTGTAATACCATGTTTTTCAGCTGATTGTAAAATGCCTTTTTCCAACATTGCACCAAGTCGATCCATTTCTTCATATACACCAGGTTGTTTCAATACTTCCAGACATGCAATTCCTGCAAGCATAGACGCTGGATTTCCAGCCATTGTTCCAGCTTGGTATGCAGGTCCAAGAGGAGCAACGGTTTCCATAATTTCCTTACGACCACCATAAGCGCCGATTGGAAGACCACCACCGATAATTTTACCCATTGCTGTTAAATCTGGAGTCAAACCTAGTAAGTCTTGGGCAGCTCCGTAATGGAAACGAAATGCTGTAATAACTTCATCGTGAATCGTTAAAGCGCCTTTTTCCTTCGCCACAGTATGAACGTATTCTAAAAATCCTTTGTTTGGTTCGACGATACCGAAATTCCCTACGATTGGTTCGATTAAAATCGCTGCAACTTCATCGCCCCATTTATCCATTGCTAGTTGGAATTGTTCTTTATTATTGAAAGGAACAGTAATTACCTCAGTTGCAACGGCTACAGGTACACCTGCTGAATCTGGGGATCCTAAAGTAGCTGGACCAGATCCGGCAGCAACTAATACTTGGTCGAAATGTCCGTGATAGCATCCAGCGAATTTAATAATTTTTGTACGTCCAGTATATGCTCGGGCTACGCGAACCGTTGTCATAACTGCTTCCGTACCTGAATTAGTAAAGCGAACTTTATCCAATGAAGGAATCGCCTCTTTTAACATTTTGGCAAATTTCACTTCATGTTCTGTTGGTGTTCCAAATAACACACCTGTTTCTGCAGCAAGAGTGATTGCTTTTGCGATATGTGGATGACCAAATCCTGTAATAATTGGACCATAAGCAGCTAAGTAATCGATATAACGGTTACCGTCTACATCCCAAAAGTATGCGCCTTTACCTCTTGCCATGACAACCGGTGAACCGCCGCCTACCGCTTTATAAGAACGTGATGGACTATTAACGCCACCAACGATATGTTGTAATGCTTCTTCGTGAATTTGTTCAGATTTTGTATGATTCATTTTCAAATGCCTCCTCATAATTTACACATCTTATTGTAGACCTATTCCCATTTGAATGCCAAAGAATTTGAAACTCCAATGTTTGTTCGGTACGATATAAATAAAGGGGAGGAATATTTATGGAAACTTTATTAAATATGGAAGCACCAAATTTTACTTTATTAAATGAAAAAGAAGAAAAAGTAACTTTAAGTGATTATAGAGGGAAAAAGGTAATTCTTTATTTCTATCCGAAAGATATGACACCAGGCTGTACTACTGAAGCGTGTGATTTCCGTGATCAACATGAGGCCTTTTCAGATTTAAATGCTGTTATTTTTGGAATTAGCGCAGATGATGCAAAGAAACATACAAAATTCATTGAAAAATATGGGTTGCCCTTTTCATTGCTAGTTGATGAAGATCATGAAGTTTGTGAAAAATATGGAGTTTGGGTATTAAAGAAAATGTATGGTAAAGAATTTATGGGGATTGAACGTTCTACTTTTCTTATTAATGAAGAGGGCATTGTAGAAAAGGAATGGCGTAAAGTAAAAGTGAAAAATCATATTGAGGAAGTTTTAACTTATTTGCGTGAAGGGGAAAAGAAATAATGAAAGTATATTTTACATTTAACTCAAGACCAGATTTACAACAGCAGTTAATCGAACATTTCCCCAAAGTTGAATTTACTTTTCATAGTCGAATCGAGAATGAAGTGTTAGCAGAGGCAGATGTTCTTGTGACTTATGGTGAAGATTTGAATGATGAACATATTAAAATTGCCAAGAATTTAAAATGGATTTTCGTTGCTTCAGCGGGAATTGAGAAAATGCCAAGAAAGGCAATCGCCGATCGAAATATTATCGTTTCAAATGTGCGTGGAATTCATAAAAAGCCAATGGCAGAATCGATTATCGCTCATATTTTATCACTTAAACGTTCTCTACCTTATATTTATAACAATCAACGAAATAAAATTTGGGATAAAAAAGGAAATCCAACCGAATTAAATGGAAGTACTGCTTTAATTATTGGTCCAGGTGCGATTGGTGCAGAAATTGGTAGACTTCTTCAAGCCTTTGAAGTATATACAATTGGATTGAATCGAAGTGGGGAAGATGCGCCATTTATGAATGAAACCCATAAGATTTCGAATTTAGCACAACAATTACCGAAAGCCGATGTTGTCATTTCAATTTTACCGAGTACGGAAGAAACAACTCATATGATTACATATGAGCATTTTCAATTAATGCGAGATAATGCAATTTTTATGAACTTTGGACGAGGTAATTTAGTGCAGACGGATGTATTAATTCGTGCCCTTGAAGAAAAACTAATATATCATGCGGTACTGGATGTATTTGAAGTGGAGCCATTACCGTATGACAATAAACTATGGGAATTAGATAATGTGACCATTTCTCCCCATTGCTCGAGTCATTCATCCCGTTATTTAGAAAGAAGTTTAGAAATTTTTAAGCCAAGTTTGGAAAAATGGTTAAACGGTGAAACTGATATTGAGAATCAGATGGATATTTTGAGAGGTTATTGAGAATATTATCCATATAGTGAGAACAATCACAAATTTCCTTTGTAGAAAAGAATTATAAATTTATGATAATTAACGATGATTTTTGTTTAAAATTTGATAAAATGAACATTAAAGTAACCGTTACCAATAAGGAATTGTTGACTATTTACAACGATTTGGTTACACTAATAATAACTATTATAAATTAAGAATTATGTATGAAAAGAGGTGCATGACGATGTCTGAATTGCATTTAAAAGATGCGCTAGACACGTTAAAGACAACTGGTGTAAGAATTACTCCGCAACGTCATGCTATTTTGGAATATTTAATCGAATCAATGACACATCCAACTGCCGATGAAATATATAAAGCTCTAGAAAGTAAGTTTCCTAATATGAGTGTTGCAACGGTTTACAATAACTTACGTGTATTCCGAGAAGCAGGTTTAGTGAAGGAACTAACTTATGGAGATGCAGCGAGTCGATTTGATTTTGTTACAAACGATCATTATCACATGATTTGTGAATGTTGTGGTAAGATTGTTGATTTCCATTATCCGGGCTTAAATGAAGTGGAGCAATTTGCATCGCATGTAACGGGTTATAAAGTTCACTCACACCGCCTAGAATTATATGGTACATGTCAAGATTGTCTTGAAAATGATGGGAAACAAGTTTTGTAATGAGCAAAACCTAGCGATGCGTTGCTAGGTTTTTTATTTTGGCGAAGTTACAGTACTGTATAATTGAATAGCAAAAAGGTCGACTCATTTAGGAGCCGACCTCATTTTATTTTTTTCCTCTATTATAAGATTCGTCAAAATCTTTTCCTTCTAATGAAGGATCAAGTGTTAATGGTTCATTACAGTACATACACATATCGACACGTCCAAGTACCTTTGTATGTCTATTACAATTTGGACAAACAACTTGTACAGCCCGTGTTGAAAGTAGACCAATCCAGCCATATACTACTGTACTGCCGATAATGCATAGTAAACCTAAAGTCATGAAAATTAAAACTAAAATTTGATTTTCGCGGAAGAAGATCGCCCCGTACATAATAACGAATCCTATGAAAATAAGTGCTAAGGCAAATGAGCGAATTTTATTTATTTTATTTTTATATTTTTTTGCCATATTTCTTTAGCCTCCCAATCTAGATTCTACTATAACATAGTACCTTTTTATTTGCGGATAGAAAAACATTATTTAAAGGAAAAATATCATCAATTCTATTTTCTTTAAAAAGAAGGATTCTACTTTAAGATGTCGAAACAAAATAACGTAATCGTAATTTAGGAGGATTATTATGGAGCACATATTGCGCCCGATCTACCAAGAACGTGCTAGTCAACCTGAAACATTAGGGGTCATTCTAGTCACAAAACGTGAAGAGATAATGAGTATTACCGATACGTTTGATACCGTATTATTAATTATTGTAAAAGAAGCGGATATGCCTATTTTTACAAAACATTACTTACATGAAGATCAAAAAATGGCGATGCATGTGATTACAGAAGAGTTATTAAATAAAAGATTAAATGTTGGTTTAGACAGACGAATTGTGGATTGGATTTTCCACGGGAAAGTTATATTTGATCGTAATGAATATCTTTGTAATTTAAGATTAAAGCTACAGGAGTTTCCGTTTTTCGGTCGTAAAATAAAAACAGGGATTCAATTTTCTAAATTGATTAGACGTTATTTAGAAGGAAAAGAATTTTTTAATAGAGGAAACTATTTCGATTCTTATCATCATGTTGTTGATTCATTACATCACTTAGCCCGACTGTCTGTTATAGATAACGGATTATATCCGGAAGTAACGGTTTGGTCCCAAGTGAAAAAAATAGAACCATCGATTTACAAACTTTATGAAGAACTAGTAATGAGTACAGAAAGTTTAGAAAAGCGATTAGAACTATTATTTTTAGCGATTGAATTTCTCATTAACTCCAAAACCGATGATGGGGCACAACATATTTTAGAAACAATGCTTTTAAAGGATACTTGGACAATACAAGAATTACATAATCACCATGATTTAAGATATTACTCTAAAGACTTAGAAGTATTTGTTGAGTTTTTAATAGATAAGGGATATATTATCGTGGAGCCAAAAGAATCAAAGAGTGATTCAATTTATCACCGTCACTATAAAGTAGATCGTGATTTTGTTATTTCACAATATAATGGTGAAAAGTAAAGTATATAAGAAGAAAATCCATTAGAATAAGCAATACTAACCATTTCGGGGTGTTAAAATGAACACCTCGAAAATTTTTTGAGAAAAAGTGTTGACTTAACTATTAAACTCGTTGTATTATTATAAACGTCGCTGAGGCAAGTTGTAAATTAATAACATAAACATTATTTCAGATATAACTTTTTCAAAAAAGTTGTTGACAGAGATTTGGTGAAATGTTATTATAGAGAAGTCGCTGCAAAACGACATGATAATTATGAACTTTGAAAACTGAACAACAAAACGTTAATGAATACAGTTTCGACTTAATCGTTGAAACGAAATTTTGGACATCATTATGATGCCAGTGTAAATTTAGAGCTTTATCAAATTTTCTTTTATGGAGAGTTTGATCCTG
>NZ_JBIQFG010000033.1:0-36861 GCF_045369345.1 Ureibacillus sp. 179-F W5.1 NHS
CCCTTTAGGGGCAGTTAGTAAGGAGCCCTTATAGGGCGTTACTAAAACCGCCTGTTTTACAGGCGGATATTTATTTTGGCAGGGAATCGGTATAGAAACTTTTTCCTTTTTCTTCTTTTTAAATTATAATTATTTATAATAATAAGGATGGTTTAGGGGGAAGAGAAATGTCAAAAGAAGCACTCATTATAGTAGATATGAGCAACGACTTTGTTTCGGACGACGGGAGTTTAACAGCTGGAAAACCGGCTCAAGAAATAGTACCTTATATTATTAATAAGGCAACGGAATTTTTACATAATGACCAAGTTGTGGTAGTAGCTATGGATGCCCATGAGGAAAATGATCCGCATTTTGAACTATGGTCTCCGCATAATGTAATTGGAACAAAAGGACAGGAACTTTATGGGGATTTAATGACATGGTTTAAAGAACATGAATCCCATCCAAATGTTATTTATCAACCAAAAACAAATTACAACGCTTTCTTTAAAACGGGCTTAGCTGAAAAGCTAAAAGCTCTCAATGTTGAAAAAGTCCATGTCGTAGGCGTTTGCACAGATATTTGTGATTTTTTAACAGTAGCAGGAGCCGATGCAGAAGGATTTAAAACAGCCATTCATAAACAAGGTGTTGCAACATTTACAGATTTAGGTGAAACATTTATTCAGCATATGAAAACATGTTTCTTTACAGAAATTATTTAATCAAAAAGGATGCCCTTAAGTTTACGCACTAGGGGCATCCTTTTTAAATTTATTGTTTAATCTACTCTTCAGTTTACCAAAGTGTTTCATTGTTACTGAAGTAGTGTATGTTCGTGCAATTGTTTAGTATTACCTGGTACTACATTCTCTAGCACAGCCCTTTTCGGACAGCCTTTTCCATTTTACTGTTCTAGATTTTCCGGTTTTTTCCGTGGTTTTGGTTTGTGAAACAATCCGAGTTCTTTTTTATCTTTTGCTAAAGATCGATAAAGTGAAACCATCATTAAAATAATAATTATGGAAAATGGAAAAGCTGCTATAACCAATGTATTTTGTAGTGCTTGTAGTCCTCCACTATATAAAAGAACTATAGCTACAGTCGACTGTGCAATACCCCACGTTAATTTTACACTAGTAGGTGGTATAAGTGATCCGTATGTTGTTTGCATACCAAGCACAAATGTTGCGGAATCAGCAGATGTAATGAAAAATGTACTAACAAGTACAATTGCTACGACAGATAGAATGAACGACCAAGATGATTCATTAAAAATGGCAAATAAAACTTCTTCAGTAGCCAATTGAGAGATGTCTATATTTACAGCTTTTTGAACCTCGATTGCTGATGTTCCAAACACAGAGAACCATATAAAGCTTACGAGAGCTGGAAGTAATAAAACCCCTACGACAAATTCTCGTATCGTTCTACCTCTTGATACACGGGCGATAAAAATACCAACAAATGGCGCCCATGAAATCCACCATGCCCAATAGAAGATTGTCCAGTCATTAATCCAAGAACGATGCTCTTCATTAAGTGGTGCGATACGGAAGCTCATTTGAATTATGTTTTGTATATAGCCACCGAGTGAATCAGTAAACATGTTTAAGATGAGGATTGTAGGTCCCGCGATAAACATTAAAACTAATAATGCAATTGCCACAAACATATTTGTGTTACTTAAAATCTTGATTCCTTTACCTAATCCAGTTGATGCTGAGATGATGAATAGAACGGTAACAACAGCTATGATAATAAATTGAATGGTAAAATTATTAGGTATCCCTAATAAATAAGATAACCCTCCATTAATTTGTGTTGCACCAAATCCTAGAGTTGTTGCAACACCAACAACAGTTGCGACAACAGCTAAAACGTCTACTACTGTTCCAAAAGTGCCTTCCATTGCTTTTTTTCCTAAGACTGGTTTTAATGTAGCGGAAATGAGACCGGGTTCTCCCTTACGGAAATTGAAGTAAGCTAATGCTAACGCCACTATTGCATATATTCCCCATGCATGAATCCCCCAATGGAAAAATGTGTATCTCATCGCTTCTTTATATGCTGAATTTGTTTCTGGTTCAGCTAGTGGGGGGTCCATAAAATGGGAAAGCGGTTCTGCTGCTCCCCAGAAGACAAGGCCAATCCCCATACCTGCACTAAATAACATGGCAAACCAGGAGGGTCTTGAAAATTCAGGTTTCTCATCAGGTTTTCCTAATTTTATCGCTCCAACAGGGCTGAATATAAGAAAAACACAAAAAATTACAATGATTGTAACCAAAATTAAATAATACCATCCAAATGCCGACGTAAGAAATGCTTGTAAATTTCCTGTTGCTTCTTCAAAACTCTTTGGGGCGGCAACACCGAATATAACTGCTGCGAGAACAATCGCAACGGAAATCCAAAAAACATTTGAAATTTTCTTCATCCTAAATTCCTTTCTTCAAAAAGTTTTCACGATTTTTAATATGATTAAAAAAGTTGACAACTCTTTAAGCCTATCAAATTTATTCGTTTTTTTCCAATAAAGAGGGGATTTTATCAGTTATTGTCGATACAATTAATTTTCAAAAAATATTTATTCTATTCCTTCCCTTAGTATATTCCTCTATAACTCGTGTAACTAATTAGGAAGTTGACTAGCGATAATGGTCATTTCTTAAAGTGGATACCGTTATGTATTTTCAATGTTTGCAAATAGAATATCCGATTTTTTTCAGGTATCTCTTTTATTCTAAGTTTTATTCTTTCACTTGCTGATTATGCATTTCTCCCTTATATATATTTCTATTATATATAATCATTGCATTTCAATCATCTTCATTTCAATAAGTGATGGGGAGAGGGGAGTGACTTGTGGGATAAAAATAGTAACTTAGCATCTTTGTAGTAAACCGTGTTTCAGCACTCTCGCTTTAAGGTGAAAGAAATATATTCCACTAGCGCCTTTCAGTATCTTCCATATACTTCCTCTTGTCGTCTCAATTATCTCATTTTAAAATGAATATAAGAACGAATGTTCGTATATATTAATAATAGATAAATTGGAGGTGTAGTGATGCATGGGTTGAAGGATAGAGAAGCGGATGAGACAAATTCATTGGAAAAGTACGAACATGCACCGAATCGACCGATTATTTGTATCGATATGCGATGCTTTTATGCCAGTTGTATGGCGATGCTTGAAAATCTTGATCCCCTTAAAGTACCGATTGCGGTTATAGGGAACTTCCAGCAAAAGGGAAGTATTGTGCTTGCTGCATCACCACCGATGAAGAAACGGTTTGGTATTAAAACAGGCTCTCGTCTTTTTGAAATTCCAAAACATCCTGATATTCGATTATTTGAACCGAAAATGGAATTTTTCGTGCAAATGTCGATGGAAATTACGAATTTAATTAATCAATTTGTTCCAAAGGAAGCAATTCACGTTTATAGCATCGATGAAAGCTTTGTTGATCTTAGTGGCACTGAAAAACTGTGGGGACCACCAGAAGAAACAGCTAAATTTATTCAAGAAAGTATTTATCGACAATTTCAAATACCAAGCGCCGTTGGAATGGGACCTAATATGTTAATGGCAAAACTTGCACTAGATTTAGAAGGGAAAAAGAAAGATTTTGCCAAATGGACATACGAAGACGTTCCTACAAAACTTTGGCCCTTATCCCCCCTTTCAGAAATGTGGGGAATCGGTCGCAGAACAGAACGTACGTTAAATAATATGGGAATTTTTACAGTAGGTGATTTAGCTAATACCGATTTAAAAACATTAGAAGATTGTTTTGGTATTATGGGTAATCAGCTTTACTATCATGCATGGGGAATTGATTTATCCCCGCTTGGTGCACCGTTAGCACAAGGGCAAATTAGTTTTGGGAAAGGGCAAGTGCTAATGCGGGATTATCGAAGTCGTAGTGAAATTCTTGCTGTCATTCTCGAAATGTGTGAGGACGTGGCAAGAAGAGCAAGGGAAGCGTATCAAGTTGGAAGAACGATTTCCCTTGGGGTTAGTTATAGTAAAGATGCTTTCGGAGGTGGTTTTCATCGAGCACGGACGATTGACGAGCCAACGAACGACACGATGAAAATTTATAAAGTATGTGAGCAATTGCTCGATGAACATTATGCAGAACGCCCGGTAAGGCAAATTTCTTTAAGCATTTCGAAGTTAGAATCCGAAAACTCCATGCAGCTAAGTTTGTTTGATGATAGGAAATGGAGAAAACGAAAACTAGGTGCAACAATGGACTATTTACGGTCAAAGCATGGCTCTACAGCAGTTCTACGTGCCGTTTCTTATACAGAAGCAGGAACAGCCGTTAAACGGGCCCAGTTAGTAGGTGGTCATAAAAAATAAAGTGGTGTTAGAGAGTAGGTCACGAACATTTTATGACAAGAGGTGAAGATGATGATTCGAGACCGTGGAAATATTAAATGGAACGCAATGATGCTGCCAGAACACGTGGAATTATTACGAGAATGGCATGAGAAGGATGATTACGTTAAAAAACCCGAATTAGACGAATGGGCATTGCAGGAACTTAGTGAGCAACTGCAAATTGCCTATCATAATAAAGCGGAAGTGGAATTAGGCCTTTGGGAAGACAATCATATTTTTAAAGCAACAGGCATTATTTCCGCTTTTAATGTAACGAAAGGGACGTTGTCTTTTGAGGATGGTCGTAAATTTCCCTTTTATTCGATTTTTTCGATTACCTATTCTTCTGTTGATTAAATAAAATAAAAGCTAACCGATTCAGAATCTTACCGAAATCATTCGTTAGGTAGGACTCGTATGGATTTGGTTAGCTTTTTTACATCTCTTAAAGAAGTTGCATATGCTATGGAGAACAAATATTTAAAAAAGACAAACAATTAAGTATTGTCTTTTATAAGTGAACGGGTTATAATAAAAATCGCCAAAAACATTGATATAACAACGTTTTATTGTATTTTCGGAGTGTACATTTGTTTATCATCAGAGGAGGGTGCATATATATGAAAAAAATTATTGTCACGGGTGCATTGGGTCAAATTGGATCAGAACTTATTGTAAAATTACGAGATATATATGGAAAAGACAACGTTTTAGCTACGGATATCCGTAAAGAAAAGGACGTTAATGGTCCTTTTGAAGTGTTAGATGTAACTGATGAGAACCGAATGTATGAGCTTTCAAAACAATTCGGTGCGGATACGATGATTCATATGGCTGCATTACTTTCTGCAACAGCAGAGAAAAATCCCCAGTTTGCATGGAATTTAAATATGGGTGGGTTAATGAACGCCCTTGAAGTAGCACGGGAGTTAAATTTGCAATTTTTCACACCAAGTTCCATTGGAGCGTTTGGTCCATCAACACCTAAGGATAATACTCCGCAAGATACGCTCCAACGCCCTACGACGATGTATGGCGTAAACAAAGTAGCCGGGGAGCTATTATGTGATTATTACTTTACTCGTTATGGAGTAGATACGCGTGGCGTTCGATTCCCAGGGTTAATTTCATATGCAACTCCTCCTGGTGGCGGTACAACGGATTATGCAGTAGATATTTATTATAAAGCGGTTGAGAATGGTCGCTACACCTCATACATTGCAGAGGGTACCTATATGGACATGATGTATATGCCAGATGCATTGCAAGCGATTGTAGATTTAATGGAAGCAGACGGCTCAAAATTAAAACATCGTAACGCCTTTAACATAACTGCAATGAGCTTCGAGCCTTCGCAAATTGCAGCGGAGATTAAAAAGCATATTCCAACATTTGAAATGGACTATGACGTAGATCCTACTCGTCAAGCGATTGCAGATAGCTGGCCAAACTCCATTGATTCTTCAGCGGCAGTAGAAGAATGGGGCTTTAAAGCTCAGTATAATTTAGAAAAAATGACAATTGATATGCTAGAAAAATTAAACAGAAAATTAAAAGCAATTTCATAAATAAGACAGAAGTGCAAATCAAAGGGATTTGCACTTTTTTGTTAGAAAAATAAATAATATTGACTGAAAGGAATATTCTAAAAAGAAGGCGTGTAACAATAAAAAAGGGGAATGTGCCTATTCGTCTGTTGGGAAGTTTAATGCAACAAAAAAGTTTATAAAGAAGTTTTAAAATGAAAAATTCGTTACTAATATGCAAATTAATGTTACAGTTAGAAAGAAAATTTAAAAGTGAGTAGGCGAACAACATGATTGAAGTAAAAACATCTCCGCTAAGTGATGGAGAATTCAATAGAGGGGTATTTGCAACATGTGATATTAAAAAAGGGGAGCTATTACACGAAGCACCAGTCATTTCCTATCCAAATGACCAACATCAACATATTGAACAAACCCTCCTCGCTGATTACGCTTTTGAGTATGGAATTAATCATACTGCAATCCTTTTAGGGTATGGAATGTTATTTAATCATTCCTATGAACCGAATGCTATTTACGAAATTAATTTTAACAATCATACTTTTGATTTTTATGCATTTAAAGATATAAAAGCTGGAGAAGAAATTTTAATTAATTATAATGGCGATGTTGATGACAAAGAACCACTGTGGTTTAATCAGGAATAAAATGAATATTGATATAAAAGGATTCTATTTTAGATGACGATTAAAGAAACAACGAAAGATATTTAAACGATATAAGGAGTAAAAAAATGAACAAACGATGGACGATTGATAAAATTAAACAATTTGTTGAAAATAATTCAGATAGTAAGTTACTAACAACGGAATTCCATGGGTTTTCTCAAAAATTATTATTCCAATGTGCCTGTGGTAGTCATTTTGAAAAAACGTTTACGAAATTTAAAAATAATAACCAACGTAAATGTGATGTTTGCCAACCACCAAAAGCATCCCGTTAAATTTATTACGATATAAAACGTGCTGGCTTCTATTAAAGTCGGCACTATTTTTTTATATTTATAAAAAAGAGCCATTGAATATAAAGATTCAATGGCCTTAAAGGATTACTTCATAGCAACTGTTTTTGAAGCTTTCACTAAGTTTTCAATGGTAGTCCAATCATCTTGAACTAGACAGTCAACAATCTTACTACCAACAATTACCCCGCTACAAAATGATCCGAAACTTTTTACGTGATCAGGTGTTGAAATACCAAAGCCTGCTAAAACAGGTGTATCCGTATACGTTTGAATTTTTTTAAAGTGTTCATCCAATTGGGTTGCAAAGGAGGACCGGGCACCAGTAATCCCATTTACAGTGACAGCATAAATGAACCCTTCACTTCTTTTTGTTAAACGTTCAATCCGTTCTGGAGTACTCGTTAAAGATACAAGCTGGACAAGATCAATCGATGCATTCTTTAAAGCAGGCTGAACAATTTCACTTTCCTCGAGGGGCATATCTGGAATAATGACTCCACGGATACCGGCAGCCCGGGCATCTTTAGCAAATTTCTCCGTTCCATAGGCTAGTATAGGATTTAAATAGGTCATAGCTACAAGGGGTACCGTCAATTCACTCGCAAAGGAAGTTAATGTTTCAAGGACAGTGTGTAAAGTGGTCCCATTTGCTAAAGCCCGTTCACCAGCCCGTTCAATCGTAGGTCCATCTGCAACTGGATCTGTAAAGGGAATCCCAACTTCAATTGCTGTAACTCCCAGCTGTTGTAATTTTAAAATCGTCGGTTGTAATTTATTTAAACCACCGTCGCCAGCCATTATATACGGTACAAATGCTTTATGGCCTTGAGCTGTGATAGATAAAATCGTTTTCTTTAACAAACTCATGAAAGGTCACCTCCAAGGGCAGCAGAAATTGTATGAACGTCTTTGTCACCACGACCAGATAGGCAAATGACAAGAATTTCATCGGGTGCCATTGTTTTTGCGAGATTGGCTGCAAAATAGATGGCATGGGCACTTTCCAAGGCGGGAAGGATACCTTCCGTGCGACAAAGTAACTTAACTCCTTCCAACGCCTCATCATCTGTAACGGTACCGTAAGATGCTCGCCCGATTTCGTGAAGGTGACAATGTTCTGGTCCGACCCCAGGATAATCCAGACCGGCAGAGATGGAATGGGCTTCTTGAACAAAGCCGTTGTTATCTTGTAATAAGTACATAAATGCTCCGTGTAAAACACCAGTTTGACCACCTTGAATAGCAGCAGCATGCATCCCTGTTTCAATTCCTTTCCCTGCAGCTTCTACACCATATAAAGCGACATCTTCGTCTTTAACAAATGGATAGAACATGCCGATAGAGTTACTACCACCACCAACACAAGCCACAACAGCGTTAGGTAGACGGTCTTCCAATTCTAATATTTGTTCCCGAGTTTCATCACCAATCACCCGTTGAAAATCACGAACAATTGTAGGAAATGGATGAGGACCCATAGCAGAACCTAAAATATAGTGGGTATCTTCAATGTTTGTTACCCAGTGGCGTAATGCTTCGTTTACCGCATCTTTTAATGTGGCAGAACCTTTATCAACGGCGACTACTTTTGTGCCAAGGAGCTCCATGCGGAAGACGTTTAAAGCTTGCCGTTTAACATCTTCTGCTCCCATGTAAACAATACAGTCTAAATTGAGAAGGGCACAGGCAGTGGCAGTAGCAACACCATGTTGACCAGCACCAGTTTCAGCAACAATTTTATTTTTCCCCATACGTTTCGCAAGAAGTGCTTGCCCAAGGGCATTATTAATTTTATGAGCTCCTGTATGATTTAAATCTTCCCGTTTCAAGTAAATTTTTGCTCCACCACAATATTCGGTTAAACGTTCAGCAAAATAGAGAGGGGTTTGACGCCCTACGTAATTTTTTAAGTAGTAGCGAAGTTCGTCTTGGAAAGATTCGTCGCTTTTGACTTTGTCATAAGCAGCATCCAATTCTTGTAAAGCTGTCATTAATGTTTCAGGTACGAACTGTCCACCAAATCGACCGAATCGACCTTTTAATTCTGTTGTCATTTATATCCGCTCCTTTTTCATTCATTCATCCATCCTATTTATTTCGCTACACTAGTTAATTTCTGTGATGCTGTTTCGATAAATTGTTTAATCAAGTGACTGTCCTTTATCCCTTTTTTTTCAACGCCACTTGAGACATCTACACCGAAAGGATTCACTTGGGCAATAGCATGAAGAACATTTTCACTATTGAGTCCACCAGCTAAAATGACCTTGCTCTTAGGAATGGAAAGTTGGTCTAGTAAAGTCCAATCAAAAATGTGACCGCTCCCTCCAGCATAGTTCGTACCAGGCGCGTCAAATAAATAATAGTCCACTTCATACTGACTAGCCCTTTTTACATCATCCGCATTTTTAATGGAAAATGCTTTGATGGAAGGATAGCCTAACTGTTTAATAAATTGGGCTTCTTCATTTCCATGGTATTGAACATAATCAAGATCAACTAGTTCAACAGCTTCTCGTACTTGTTGGGCGGTTGGATTGACAAAAACACCAACTTTTTTCACATGTGCGGGAATACTTTGAGCTAACTTACGGGCCTGTTCAAAGGATATTTGTCGTTTGCTCTGGGCAAACATAAAACCAATCCATGTGGCACCAGCCTCAACAGCGGCTTTCACATGTTCTTCTTCTTTAAGTCCACAAATTTTTACTTTTGCCATTACTTCACTTCCTTTGCGACAAAGGGGAGGGGAACTTGTAAGGAGGTTAATGCTTCTCCCACATCTCCACTACGCATTAATGATTCACCGACTAAAACACCGTGAGCACCAGCTTTAGCAACCCGGGTTGCATCTTCTGCATTCCAAATGCCACTTTCACTAATAAAGACAATGTCATCATAATCATTTAGTTTATTGGCTAATTTTTCACTCTGGGCAAGATCGACGGTGAAGGTTTTTAAATCCCGATTGTTTACACCAATAATTTTTGGATGTATAGCTAATGCCCGATCAAGTTCCTCTTCGTTGTGTACTTCCACTAAAACGTCTAAACCTAACATGCTGGCGTAAGTGTAAAACGCTTTTAGCTTTTCATCGGAAAGGGCAGCAACAATTAATAAAATGACGGAAGCACCGGCAGCTTTCGCATAATCTATTTGTACTTCATGAATAATAAAATCTTTATTTAAAATAGGAATATCCACATGATTGGCGATATCAACTAAATCTTGAAAGGAGCCTTTGAAAAACTTTTCTTCTGTTAAAACAGAAATGCAAGCAGCTCCTGCCTGTTCATATGTTTTCGCTTGCTCGATTGGGTTTGCCCCTTCAGCGATAAGACCCTTAGATGGAGAAGCCCGCTTCATCTCGGAAATAATTTGAAGCGTTTCTGCTTTTCTTAAATCATTATATAGAGAAGGGCGTGTTTTTCTCTTTACTTCAAATTGTGGTTCATTTTCTAAAAGGGATGAAAGAATGGTTGATTTATGATCTAAAATCGTTTGTAAAATCGTCATTGTACCGCACGCTCCTTTACAATTCCTTGACTATATTCCACAACAGCCTCAAGTTTACGTAATGCTTTTCCAGATAAAATGCTATCCCGTGCAAGTTCGACCCCATCTTTTACCGAGTCAACGGTACCGTGGGCAAACAAACCGAGGGCTGAATTAAAAACGACTACATCAAAATAAACACTTTGTTTCCCTTGCAATAACTCTGTTAAAATAACGGCATTTTCTTCTGGTGTACCACCGCGTAATGCCGTGATGGAAACGGGGGTTAAGCCAAGGGATTGTATGTCGATTGAAAATGGTTTAATTTCTCCCTTTTCTAATAAGGCGAACGTATTATTGGAATCTAACGATGCTTCATCCATCCCTTGTGAACCAGAAACGACAATTGCCCGTTGACGACCTAAAATACGAAGGGCTTCTGCATACTGGCTAACAAATTCAGGACGGTTAATGCCGACGAGCTGCGTTGTTAAATTTGCGGGATTTGTTAAAGGGCCCACCATATTAAAAATCGTTGGTTTTCCAATAGTTCGTCGAATCTCACCTATTCGTTTTAGTTTTGGATGAACGTTTGGCGCATGGAGAAAAGTAATTCCTTCTCGTTGTAATAAATCAATGGAATCTTCTATAGAAAACTCTGTATGAATTCCTAAAGCTTGTAGTACATCAGAACTTCCAGATGCACTAGATATTTTACGATTACCATGTTTCACGACAGATACACCATTTGCGGCTAATACGAAGGCAGACGTAGTACTAATATTGAAGCTTTTTAAACCATCCCCACCTGTACCACAGTTATCAAGATAGTTTCCTTCAGGCAATGGTAAAGGAAGGGCATTCGATTTCATAACAGTCGCAAGGGCTGCTACTTCCTCCGTTGTTTCACCTTTGTTACTTAATGCGATTAAAAGATCTGCAATATCCTCTTTTGGAGTTTCTTCATTAAATATGCATTCAGCAGCTTGAAGCATTTCTTCAAAGGATAAATTGTTCATTTCCTTGACTTGGTTTGTAAATGATTGAATCCCCATTATTTTTCATCCTCCTAAAAATTAAAATTAGCAGGTTAGAGAAATAAAAAAGTCCTCTACAAAAGGAATTCCTTTTGTAGAGGACGATATATACCGCGTTGCCACCTCTGTTGAAGCATAAAAATACTTCCACCTTGGCGTGTTAAGAAGTAAAAAAGCACTTCCAACACTTCCTTGTAACGTAGGAAAGACGTCAACTAACTAACGCTAGTTGCTCTCATAAGGCCCATTCACGAAATGTACGCACTAGTTCACACCAACCACTAGCTCTCTAAAGCGCCTGAAATCGCTACTATTCTTATTCATCAATTTTTTCTCAGCTATTCTCATCTAAACTCTGCTTTGCTCAAACGGTGGTCACGCTCCCGCGACCTACTACCGTATCCGAACAATTAATTAAGTAGAATTGTAGACTTAAATTTAATCCTTGTCAATATTTTCAGAAAAATCGAAGAGGAAAATTGTATGAAAAAAACCGAGAAAGATAATTCTCGGTTTAGACGTTATATTAAATCTTTGAAATTTAATCGTTTATTTAATAGGTACATAATAGGGGCACCTACAGCAAGTACAACGAATTCACCAACGGCACATGTAAACCAAGTCCATAAAAATGGAAGTTTAAGGGCGATGTTTAATTCAAAGGCAATGATGAACATTGTACAAGTAAATAAAAATGTATTAATCATTAAACGTAGCCAAATGTTTTTTACGAACTTACAAATGAAAATAAAAATGGCTAGTGTAATAACCGATTGACCGACGCCAAAAATTAAATCGTAAATGCCGAGGGGGGAAAATAAATTGGCAATAAATACACCAATAATAATCCCAAGCATATAACGAGGGTTAAAGGCAACTAGGTGATTAAACATCTCTGAAACTCTAAATTGGATTTCTGTAAATCCAAAGGGTGCAACTAAAAGGGTAACAGCCATATAAAGAGCCGCAATAATCCCAGTTGTGGCAATAAATTTAACTTTCATATTCATTCTCCTTAGTTTTTTTTCGTGGGAGTTTTCGAACCACGGTGAAAATATCACAAGAAAATATACTATTATATTTTGTTCCATATGTCAAATGAACTATAAAATTTGGAGGACAAGTAGATTAGTTGTCCACAAAATAGGAAAATGTCGAAAACTAGTCACATTTTTTATATTTTTTTAAAATAATGAATTCTTCATAAAAACTATGTACTTTAACGGTTTAAAGCGACAAATTATTTTTCTTGTAGTAGTAATTATGAAAATTGTAAGTAAGAGGCTATTTAATGCTGTTGACTCCCATAGGTTAGCAATGTAATATAATCGTTAAACTTAAAATTTTTAGAATAATTAAATATATTAGAAAATTCATATGTTGAGTGGAATTTGAAAGGGAAGTAGGGGGAGAAAGAATGAAAAAGGGTCCAAAAAAGCGCTCATTGTTATCGTTAGGATTAGTAATACTATTGGCCGCTTGTGGCGGAGGGGAAACAACTACTGATACAAAAGATGGTACAAATGCTGGAACATCAGAAGGGGAGAAAACTTTCAAAGTAGGGATTACGCAAATCGTAGAGCATCCTTCATTAGATGAGGCAACAGAAGGGTTTAAAGCAGCTTTAAAAGAGGCGGGATTAGAAGTCGAATTTGTCGAAGAAAACGCCCAAAACGATCCGAGTATGAATACAACGATTGCGCAAAATTTAGTGAATGACGGTGTTGATTTGATTTTTGCTAACTCTACCCCATCAGCTCAAGCTGTAAAAGGAGCAACATCTGATATCCCGATTATATTTACCTCTGTTACAGATGCAGTAGGTGCAGAATTAATTGACTCAATGGAAAGTCCAGGTGGTAATGTGACGGGTACAGTTGACTTACATCCAGATACGATTGCGAATACAGTAGCTTTCCTTAAGGCTGAACTAGGTGCTAAAAAAGTAGGTACCGTCTATAACACTGGTGAACAAAATTCCGTTGCCCAAGTTGAACAAATGAAAACGTTACTAGAAGAAGCTGGTCTTGAGTTGGTCGAAGCAGCAGTTTCCACTTCAGCAGAAGTAAAACAAGCAACGGAATCATTAGTAGGGAAAGTAGATTCTCTATATATCATTACGGATAATACCGTTGTCTCTGCTTTGGAGTCAGTTATTGACGTAGCGAATTCGAATCAACTTCCAGCTATGGTAGGAGAATTAGATTCGGTTGCCCGTGGTGGTTTAGGTGCTTACGGTTTTGAATATTATGATATCGGCTATGAAGCTGGTGAAATGGCAGTGAAAATCTTAAATGGGGAAGCAACACCATCTGAAATTCCTGCTGCATATCCAGGAAATTTAAAATTATTAATCAATAAATCAACTGCTGAAACTTTAAATCTAGAAATTAAAGATTCTTGGAACGCAGAAATTTACGAATAGATTAAAAGGAAAGATAGGGGATGATTCAATATGTTTACAGCGATGTTTGGTTCAGTTGAGCAAGGAATCATCTATGCAATTATGGCACTCGGAGTGTATTTAACATTCCGAGTGTTAGATTTTCCGGATTTAACCGTGGATGGCAGCTTTGTAACAGGGGCAGCTACAGCAGCGATGATGATTGTACTAGGCTACAACCCAATACTGGCTACATTAGCGGCACTTGTTGCTGGATTTATTGCAGGATGTATGACGGGGCTTTTACACACGAAAGGAAAAATAAATCCACTTCTTTCGGGGATATTAATGATGATTGCTTTGTACTCGATTAATCTCCGCATTATGGGATTATCCGATGAAAATGCAGTCGTAAAGCCAAATATTCCATTGATGAGTTCAGATTCGATATTTTCACAGTTTCAAAGCTTATGGGGAAATATCGGTATTGATCAAGCATTAACGAGTTTCTTAAAAAATACGTTAGGATTTCAAACGGCTCCATCTACTTGGGGGACAATTTTAATTGTTCTCATTCTTACACTAATTATTAAAAGTATAGTAGATTGGTTTTTGAAGACGGAAGTAGGCCTTGCGATTCGTGCAACGGGTGATAACAAAAGAATGATTCGAAGTTTTTCAGCCAATACGGATGGGTTAATCGTACTCGGATTAGGGGTTTCTAATGCTTTAGTAGCCCTGTCAGGAGCTTTAATTGCCCAATATTCGAAATTTGCCGATGCCAATATGGGGATTGGGATGATTGTTATTGGTTTAGCATCTGTTATTATCGGAGAAGCAATCTTTGGAACGAAGACGATTTTCCGTACAACATTAGCAGTAGTAGCAGGGGCTATTATTTATCGAATTATTTATGCAGTAGCTTTACAAATTGACTGGTTAGATACGTCGGATATGAAGCTCATTACAGCTATCATTGTCATTTTAGCTTTAGTCATTCCGCAGCTAGTCGAAAAGCGACGTGAAAAAATAAGAAAAGAAAAAAGGCGAATACAACGTCTCGAACAACAACGAGAACTTACGCAAGGAGGGAACCACCTTGCTTAAATTAGAAGGAATAAATAAAATTTTTAATGAAGGTACACCAGATGAAAAAATTGCTTTAGATAATATTAACCTCCATTTATCTCCAGGTGACTTTGTAACGGTCATCGGAAGTAATGGGGCAGGGAAGTCAACGATGATGAATATGATTTCCGGAGCATTAACCCCTGATTTTGGAGTGGTTACGATTGATGGGAAAGAAGTAACGAAGCTGCCAGAATATAAACGTTCTCAATTTATTGGTCGTGTGTTTCAAGATCCAATGGCCGGTACCGCACCATCGATGACAATCGAAGAAAACTTAGCCATTGCTTATTCACGCAATGCAAAAAGGGGATTACGTAGAGGAGTTAATAGTAAACGTCGAGAGTTCTTTCGTTCTTCTTTAGAGAAGTTAGGGTTAGGCCTTGAGAATCGGTTTAATGCGAAGGTAGGTTTACTATCGGGTGGAGAACGACAAGCGTTATCATTATTAATGGCTACCTTTACGAAGCCTGCCATTTTATTATTGGATGAACATACGGCTGCCCTTGATCCTTCAAGAGCAGAGTTAATTACCCGATTAACGAAGCAACTAGTAGAAGAAGGGAACTTAACAACTTTAATGGTTACCCACAATATGCAACAAGCCATTGATTTAGGAAATCGCCTTATTATGATGGATAAAGGGCAAATTATATTATCGATCGATGAAAGGAAAAAGCAACAATTATCAATTCCAGATTTAATGGCTGAATTTGAAAATATCCGCGGTGAAAAAATGAATTCGGATAGAGCATTGTTAGGTTGAAAAATAGGAAGAAAACGAAGGGGAAATGACGGAAAAATGTCGTTTCTTCTTTTTTATATTCAAAAAGAAACACCCAGCTTTTACTGAGTGTTTCCTTCAAAAATTAAACTAACAATCCGAACAGTTGGCTATCTTTATTAACTTCGGTAAATTCAAAGCCATTCATGCGCATGCGATTGATAAGGCCGTGATAATCGTCTGGACTGCTCACTTCGATTCCGACTAATGCTGGACCGCTTTCTTTATTGTTTTTCTTCGTATATTCAAAGTGGGTAATATCATCATTAGGTCCAAGAACAACCGTTAAAAATTGACGGAGTGCCCCAGCCCGTTGTGGGAAATTGACGATAAAGTAATATAATAAGCCTTCGTATAATAAAGATTTCTCTCGAATTTCCTGCATACGACTAATGTCGTTGTTGCCACCAGTAATGACAACAACAACCGATTTACCTTTAATTTCATCCGCATAAAAATCAAGGGCAGCTACTGGAAGGGCACCGGATGGTTCAGCTACAATGGCGTGTTTATTATATAAGTCTAAAATGGTTGTACTTACTTTTCCTTCTGGGACGAGTACAATGTCATCTAAATATTCATGACAAATCTCATACGTATTGAATCCGACACATTGTACAGCCGTTCCATCGCAAAATTTATCAATTTTATCAAGGGAGATCGGTCCGCCGTTTTCAAAGGCAGCTTTCATACTAGCAGCTCCAGCCGGCTCAACACCAATTACTCGACTGTTTGGTGAAATATTTTTTACGTACGTACCGATACCAGCCATTAAACCACCGCCACCAATTCCTCCGAAAATGAAATCAAGGGGTTCTTCAATGTCGTTCAACACTTCAACAGCCACCGTTCCCTGTCCTGCCATAATATCGACATCATCAAAGGGGTGAATGAAAATCATCTCATGTTCTTCACAATATTCTTTTGCTGCGGAAGCAGAATCATCGAAAGTGTCACCTTCTAAAATAATGTCGATATTATTGCGACCAAACATTCGAACTTGATCAATTTTTTGTTTTGGTGTCGTTAAAGGCATGAAAATTGTGCCTTTAATATTCAGTTGTGCACAAGCAAAGGCAACACCCTGTGCATGGTTTCCTGCACTGGCACAAACAACTCCGCTATTCCGTGCTTTATCTTCAATTTTTTTTATTTTATAGTAGGCACCTCGAAGCTTAAATGATCTTACATGTTGTAAGTCTTCTCGCTTAATATAAATGTTGGCACTATATTTTTCAGATAAATAGTCATTTTTTTGTAGTGGGGTATGTAAAACAACATCCTTTAAATGATGATGGGCAATTAAAATATTTTCCACCGTAATTCCTTTTGATTTAGCAACTTCCATCGTTTTGTAACCTCCGTTTAACTAAAACATTTACTTATTCTAACATAAAAAAGGGGAATTTTTTAAAATTATTTTTAAATTCAAAAAATTTAATAGACGAAAGCGTTTTCCTTTTGACAAAATAAAAAACATTTTTCAATAGAGTTCTAATTTCCATGAAAATAAAAAAAGACTGGCGAATGCCAGTCTTTAAAATTTAAAACAAAATATGTGCAATGACTGCAATAATTGGAATAGAAATAATCGTTCGGATTAAGAAGATAAGGAATAAATCCCAAATTTTCAAAGGAAGTTTCGTACCTAAAATTAATCCTCCGACTTCTGACATGTAAATTAATTGAGTAACAGAAACTGTAGCGATGAAGAATCGAGTTAAATCTGACTCAATACCAGAGCCTAAAACGGATGGTAATAACATATCTGCAAAACCAACGATCATTGTTTGAGCTGCTTGATCGGCAAATGGAATTTGTAATGCGGCTAGAATTGGCTCAAAAGGCATACCTAAAATTTTAAAGAAACTTGTATATTCAGCAAGAACTAAAGCAATTGTACCGAATGCCATAATAACAGGTGTTATAGCAAACCACATTTCTAGTACGTTTTTAAAACCTGCTCCAATTACTTTACCTAGATTTTTATTGCTATCTGCCTTTGATAACGCGTTGTGTAAACCTAATGAAAAAGCGTTAAACCCTTTTGGAACATCTTCCCGTTTATCATCAGGAATAGAGCCATCGATATTCGTATCGGGTTTACGGCTTAATGGGAAAATACGTGGCATAATAAGTGCTAAAATAAGTCCCACTAAAATAACTGATCCATAAAATTGGAGGAAATAATGGTTTAAATCAACCGTTTCTAATACGACAAAACAGAAAGTAATAGATACAACTGAGAACGTTGTTGCAATAGTAGCTGCTTCCCGCGCTGTATAGTTGCCTTCTTCATATTGTTTACTCGTTAAAAGTACACCGATTGTTCCGTCTCCAACCCATGAAGCTAAACAGTCAATAGCTGAGCGACCGGGGATTTTGAATAAAGGACGCATGATTTTTACCATCATGGAACCAAAAAATTCAAGTAAACCAAAGTCTGTTAATAATGGAAGTAATAAGCCGGCAAATAGGAACAGTGAGAACATCATTGTTACTAGACCGCCATCTGGAGTCAGTAAAAGACCAGACGTATTTTCACTAGTAAAAATTTCAGGACCTATTTGGAATAAATACATTGTTGCAAAAATCACTGCTAATATGCGCATAATAGTCCAGAACCAGTTAACACGGAATAAAGAATCGAACAAAGTACGTTGTTCTTTTACTGGAATGAATTGCGCAATGACAGAGCCGATTGCAGCTATAATGAAGACAATCCAAGCAAACCAATGAATAAAGCTTACAACGTTTGCAGAAAGGGCATTTGCTAATAGAGCGATAGGTACCTTTAATCCATCGGCTGTATTAACGGGTGTAATAAATAAGAAAATACCCACTAAGGACAAAAAGATAAAAAGAAACCATGTATATGAAGGAAATTTTTTTGTCATTTGTTTACCTCTTTAAATAGTATGATGAATATTTATACACTATAAAGTCTTTATATACAGTTGTAAATACGTTTTATAAAAATAAAAATATTGCGAAATTTATAAATGTATGAAAAATGAATATACAGGAAATAAAAGGATTGTAAAATGACTAATTATTTAAGTAAATGACTTTATAGTATTGAATAAAAATAACTTATAATGAATGGAAAAAGGGGCAGGAAATAATTACCTGCCCCTTTATATTATCATAATTAATCTTCAAAATTAAATAGATAAAAACGTTCTTTATCTAACCAATTATCGCCTTCATCTATTCGCTTTTTATAATCTTCAATCATCCATGCTGTTTGAGATGCATGGGCTTGTAAAGTTTTTACTTTATCTTCTTTAACACTAGTTATATCAATTTCAATATTTGGTTCGCCTTTTTCTGCCACTGTATTATTAGCAAAGCCTACTGTGTAAAGGGTAGGTCGCTCTTCTTTCGGCATACGTCTAACGGCTTCCACTACTGCGCGACCTGTTGCTTCATGGTCTGGGTGAACCGCATAGCCAGGTAAGAAAGTGATGATTAATGAAGGGTTTAATTCATCAATTAAATCTTTTGCAAGATTAACCATTTTTTCATCATCTTCAAATTCGACTGTTTTATCACGTAATCCCATCATTCGAAGATCTTCGATTCCCATATGTTTACAAGCAGCCTTTAATTCTTCACGGCGAATTTCTGGTAATGATTCCCGTGTGGCGAATGGAGGGTTTCCAAGATTTCGGCCCATTTCACCAAGAGTTAAACATGCATATGTAACTGGGACACCCATATTACGGTAAAGTCTTATTGTTCCTGCAGAAGAAAAGGCTTCATCATCTGGATGGGGAAAGACAACTAAAATTTGACGTTGTGGTTGTAAAGTCATATTAAATCCACTCCTTAATAAGAAAATGGTGTTTCACTAATTTCTAGTGCAACAGCAAGTTTTCCTGTAAAGTCTAATCCAGCCATTAATAAACGACCTTTTTCATCCATTTCATAATGAGTAATACCTTGGGCATAGACCCAACCATGCTCCATTTTTAGTCCTACTCGGTGTGGGGTATCTTCAATGATTTTTGCTAGTTCATATCGGATTTTAGCATTGCGAATGAAAGCCCCTGCATTGAACACTTTTTCATCAAAATGTGTAGCATAAGCTCCATTTGTTGTTTCTAGATGAATATAGACGTCTTTGTTCGCAAAAGAATTAAGCAATTCTTGGAGCTCGTCAATTTGTACTTCCTTCATCTTAATTCTCCTTTCACATCTATTTATTAATAAGTATAGTAAAAAATGTTACTTTATGAAAAGAAAAAGGTTTCTAGATGAAAAAAGGCAGTGTGAAGATGTTCACACTGCCAACTTAATAAAAAATTATATTTCCGTTACTGTTACTTCTGGTGCACCAAGGCGAGGTTTTGCACCGTGGTATACTGGACCAACAAATTCATTTAACTTCCATCCATGTAATATACCAGCTGCTACGAATTCTTTTGCTTCAATAACTGATTCTTTTACAGATAAACCGTTTGCTAGGTTTGCAGTAACACTAGCGGCGAAAGTACAGCCGGCACCATGATTGTAAGTAGTATCTACTTTAGGAGTTTCTAATAAATAGAAAGTTTGTCCATCGTAGAATAAGTCTACTGCTTTGTCACTATTTAATGCTCGTCCGCCTTTAATAACGATGTTTTTTGCACCGAGGGCGTTAATTTTTTGAGCAGCTACTTTCATTTCTTCAATTGTTTTTGGAGTTCCCGTTCCAGCTAGTTGACCAGCTTCGAAAAGATTCGGTGTTGTTACAAGAGCATTTGGTAATAAGTATTGAATCATTGCATCAACTGTACCAGGATTTAATACTTCATCTTCTCCTTTACATACCATAACTGGGTCAATGACTACTTTTTCAACTCCAGAAGCAGAAATTGCTTCACCAGTAGTTTGAATAACTTCTTCTGTAGATAACATGCCTGTTTTTAATGCATCGATGCCAGTAGAAAAGGCAGTTTTTAATTGGGCTTGTAATACATTGATTGGTAATGTGTGAACGCCGTGGCTCCAATTGTTATCAGGATCCATTGTAGCGATTACCGTTACAGCAGCCATTCCGTAAGTATTATGTTCTTCAAAGGCTTTTAAATCCGCTTCTAATCCAGCTCCACCTGAAGCGTCAGAGCCAGCAATTGTTAATGTTTTTTTCAATGCCATCTATCTCATACTCCTTTAATTATGTCATTATATATATGGTTCTAAAGTATAAAGCAACTCTGACTTTATAAAAATAGTCAGATATTATAAAAAGTATAATGTCAGTTTTTTTCATCATGGCTAAATCCCTCATATGGATTCTGTATAAATTTAGTGAACATATTAATCAATCATTGCAACTGCTGAATAGTTCAAGTAGTTTAAAAAGAGAGGTGTTGATTAAATGAATATGTCGATACAAAATGATTGGCAAGAAGTACTCGCAGATGAAATGAATAAACCTTATTACATAAGTTTAAAAAATTTTTTAGATGAACAATATCGTCTATCCACAGTGTATCCACCAAAGGAAGAAGTCATGAGTGCTTTTCAAACAGTTGCCTATAAAGATATAAAAGTTGTTATTTTAGGGCAGGATCCATATCATGGTCCTGGTCAAGCCCATGGAATGTGTTTTTCGGTAAAAAAAGGAGTACCCCATCCTCCAAGCTTACGAAACATATTCCAGGAGTTGCAAAGTGATCTAGGCTACCCTATACCAAAAGATGGATATTTAATAAAATGGGCACACCAAGGTGTTTTTTTATTAAATACAGTGTTAACGGTTCGACAAGGTGAAGCCAATTCCCATAAAGGACAAGGGTGGGAACAATTTACGGATAAGGTTATTGAAAAATTAGCAGAGCGACCAGATCCGATTATTTTCGTGTTATGGGGAAAACCGGCACAAAAGAAGAAAACGATTATTGATAAGAAGGGGAATCATCATTTCCTCATCCAAGCTCCTCATCCAAGCCCGTTAAGTGCCTATAGAGGATTTTTCGGTAGTAAACCATTTTCAAAAATAAACGAAAAGCTTAAGGAGTTGGGGAAACAACCAATTGATTGGCGTTTAGATGAATAAAATCGGATTCGCATTTTATAGAATTTGTTTTGCCTTTCTAGGCTAAGAAGGTGAACAGAAGAAATCGGAAAACTTTTCTCTCGAATCGAATCATGATAAATTGAAATAGAAAGTGAGTTGCTGTAAATGAAAGTGGATTGCTTTAAATGCCGATACTTCCGCGTAACGTGGGATCAGCATAACCCTAGGGGATGTACAGCATATCAATTTAAATCCAAACAATTACCCTCACTTGTTGTGAAGCAATCTTCTGGTTTAGATTGTATGCAATTTACCCCTAAACTAAAAATGGAGGAACGGTAGTCGTATGATTTCTTATCATCAATTGTTAGATGAAATCGAGCAACTTGTAGCAGATGCAAAAGGTGTCCAAGATGAACAACAAATAAGAGAACAATTAAGTGCTATTCGTGCATTATGCAACGTTGCTTTAACAAGAAGTAATAATCAGCAAGCATTACCCAATCAAACGTTAGCAACTAGTTTTTATCAAGTTCATCAGCAAATTAGCGACACTTCATCAAACGTTATTCATCGTTCTTCAATTAATGAACATAAGTTACAAGAAAAAGATGCAAATGGAGATTCGATTTTTGATTTTTAGTTTTTAAAATTGGTTACATAAAAAAGACTGTATTAAAGAGAAGAGGTTTATAAATGAAAGGTTCTATTATATCAGGGGCTATTCATGGTTTTTTAGCAGTAGCATTAGGTGCTTTCGGTGCCCATGCATTAGAAGGAATATTAGATGACTATAGTACAGGTATTTGGGATACGGCGGTTCAATATCAAATGTTTCATGCAGCGGCCATTTTAGTAATTGGTATATTGATGAGTTCCAAGTTATTAGGGTCGGTTAAACAGCTTAAAATGGCAGCTATTTTTATGAATGCAGGAATTATTTTCTTTGCTGGAAGTTTATATGTGCTAGCCCTTTCAGGAATTCGCATTTTAGGAGCGATAACTCCAATAGGTGGCGTATTATTTTTAGCTGGTTGGATTCTTCTCATCGTTTCGGTATCAAAATATAAAAACGTATAATTGTTGGAAGGAGTAGTCCGAGTTTTTTAGGGCTACTCCTTCTTTTTATCTTCAAATTTTTAGAATAAACTAACAATTTATGCTTTTATCCTTTAAAATGATGTTAATGTAAAAGGGAATGAACATACCTTTAAAAAACATATGTATATTAAAATAATGTGTGAAAGGGGCTTAAATGATGAAGCAATTATTTTCGTCATTACATCAATATTATGAAGAGATGATATCGATTCGACGTTATTTACACGAAAATCCGGAATTATCATTTCATGAAGTACATACACCTGCTTTTATAGCAAACTATCATAGAAAATTAGGTTTAGAGGTTCGAGAAAGGGTTGGTGGAAGGGGTGTAGTAGCTACAATCCGTGGCTCAAGACCTGGAAAAACCGTAGCTTTACGGGCCGATTTTGATGCCCTTGCCATTCAAGAAGAAAATGATCTTCCTTATAAATCGAAGGTAGATGGCGTTATGCATGCTTGTGGTCACGATGGACATACTGCTACACTTTTAGTACTTGCAAAAGTGTTAACTGAAATGAGAGATCAACTTCAAGGTAACGTCGTATTGATTCATCAATTTGCAGAAGAAGTAGCGCCTGGTGGGGCAAAGCCAATGATTGATGATGGATGCTTAGAAGGAGTCGATATCATTTTTGGTACCCATTTATGGGCACCGACACCATTAGGGGATATATTAGTGCGTAATGGTGCGATTATGGCAGCTGCTGATCGATTTGAAATAACGATTCAAGGTAAAGGTGGTCACGGAGCTGAACCTCATCATTCAGTTGATGCGATTGTAATCGCGTCCCAGTTTGTCACACAGCTGCAAAACATTGTATCCCGTAGGTTAGATCCTTTAAAATCTGCAGTTATTTCTGTAGGTCATTTTGAAGCCATCAATCCTTTCAATGTCATTGCGGATAAAGTTGAACTGAAGGGTACTGTTCGTACTTTTGATAAAGAGGTTCAAGGATTAATAGAAAAAGAGATTGAACTTCTTCTTAAGTCGGTATGTGAAGGATCCCATGCTACTTATGAATATTCGTTTAAGAGAGGGTATCCGCCAGTTGTCAATCATAAAAAGGCAACTCAATTTATTGCTGATATTGCTTGCAACGTTCCTGAAGTAAAAAATGTGATCGAATGTCCTCCTTTTATGATTGGTGAAGATTTTTCTTATTATTTAGAAAGGGTTCCTGGTACGTTTTTCATTACAGGAGCAAAGAATCCGAATTGGGAAGTTGCTTATCCTCATCATCATGCGCGCTTTAATTTTGATGAAAGGGCGATGTTAGTAGCAGCTAAAACATTAGGGATGGCTACATTAAACTATTTAAACACTAGTAAATAAACGAAAAAAACATCCACTTCGAACCAATAATGGCCCTGAGGTGGATGTTTTTTTGTTTTATCGATCTGTTACACCTGGTGTTTGGTTGAAATAAGCAACTTCTTCATCAAATTCTGCATAGTCGAAATAAATCATTGGGAATAAATAACGATGGTTTGTTTGCAATTCACGAATAATCGCATGGTCGCGCCCAGCTGCCTCAACTACACCTCGAACTGATACAGTATTTCCATTACCACCGCCTGTAGCTGTAGGAACAGTAAAATGGAAAGTAGCAGGCTTTCCTCTGTTTAATCTTAAAATGTTTTCAATATAAGATTCTTCGCCTCTCATTCCAGCTCCTGTTGTACCTGTTTGTGGCAAAGTTGTTCCACTTGGAACGGAAACAGGTGGAGGTGTTTGAGTTTGAGGGAAATATTGTTGACCTGTTTGTGGATAAAATTGTTGCTGTCCGAATTGAGATTGAGGGAAACCTTGTTGTTGTCTTTGACCACTTGGACTCCAATAATAAACCAACCAAAAACATCCTTTCATTTAAAATATTTAAGTACTCATTAACTTAGATATTCGCCTGGGCAGGAAGGAAAGAGAACGATAAAAAGTCCATAATAGTGTCTACTAGGCAGGCAAAATTTTGTTATGAATCTTTTCAACTCTAGGGGCAACTATCCCTACAATATGTTTCTCTCCAAAAAACCAGACCGTCTACACTGACCCTATTCACACGATACTTCCGACAATAGCATTTCTAAATTTCTGTCTCCTTTTTGCCACAGGAGTTTCATAGGCTAAGCAGGGGAATTGGGCTTCAGTAGATAGTTTTACGCCGTTTTTCCAAAGCTCCCTATATTAATGTATGCTTTTACTACCATTTAAGAATAAATAAATGATAAAAAAATGCCTATGACATTAATTTATGATTGGAGTACTAATTGGTTCGTAAAAATTGAATGAAACGATTAAATGATTAATAAAATAGTACAAAGGAAGAGTTTCGATAAAAGATTGAATTTGAATAAATCCGGGAATAATAAATGATGACGTAGTGAAATTATGTGAAGATAAAGGAGCTCAACCTATGCAGATTGGTATTTGGGTTGGAATTGTCATCAGTGCGATTATTTCATTTCTAGTCGCATTTTTTTACGAACAACCATTGCATTGGTATTTGTTTGTATTAATTTTATTTATCGGATTTTTAATTAATACAATTATTCTTATTTTGAAGACAAAGGAAGATGAAAAAAACGAGACGTAATGTCGAAGGAATTCGACCACGTCTCGTTTTTTATGATTGAAAAGTATACGCTTACTAATTACTTGTTAACTGTTAAAAATTGAACTAATTTATCGTTATCTAACAAGTTGCCGACTAAGAATTCACCAAATTCTCCATAACGTGCTGATACTTCATCGAAACGCATTTCGTAAACGATCTTTTTAAATTGAAGCATGTCATCAGAGAATAAAGTGACACCCCATTCGTGGTCATCTAAACCAACTGAACCAGTAATGTATTGTTTAACTTTTCCTGCATAGCTACGGCCAATTAAACCGTGGGAACGCATTAATTCACGACGTTCTTCCATGTTTAGCATATACCAGTTATCATTACCCTCACGACGTTTGTCCATTGGGTAGAAGCAAACATACTTAGTACGTGGAAGCTCAGGGTATAAACGGGCACGAACATGTGGATTTTGATAAGGATCTTCGTCAGAATCCTTAGCTAAATAGTTAGAAAGTTCCACTACAGAAACATAAGAATAAGTTGGAATCGTAAAATCAGCGATTGCTAATTTATTAAATTCTGCTTCCAATTCTTGAAGTTCTTCAGGTGTTTCGCGAAGAATCATTAACATAAAATCTGCTTTTTGCCCGATAATTGAATAAAATGCATGGGAGCCAGTTTTTGCTACATGGGCTTCGTTAAGTTTTTCTAAATATTGTACAAATTCATCTACTGCTTTTGTACGTTCTTCTGCAGAAACTAATTTCCAAGATGCCCAATCAATCGCACGAAAATCATGTAGGCAATACCAGCCATCTAATGTAATTGCTGCTTCGTTCATTAGTAAACACTCCTTAATTGATAATCATTCACAATTATCTTAGCATAAATTTAAAATAATTCCTTGTTAGAAGAAAGGGATTTTGTTGGATGTCACGAATTCGTCATTAGTATAAACAATCAGACACGTTCAAAAGACGTTTAAATCATTCATCTTCCTTATTAATGAAATAAAAACAAGAAGAAAACATTGATTAAGAGATGTTTTCATGTATGCTTAATTTACAGTAAATTGTTTTTCTTAAGGAGTAATTGAATATGCATCCGTTATTACAACAACAAACATGGCGGTTTATAGACCAGTCTCTTATAATGAAAAATCGAACACCCCTCGAATCCTTTGCGATGGATGATACCCTTTGTCAACTTGTAGGACAATTACAATCAAGTCCAACAGTTCGTACATGGGTTCATGATCAGACAGTTGTTCTTGGTATTCAAGATCATCGATTACCATTCATTCAAGAAGGTATTCAATTATTAAATAATAATGGATATCGAGCAATTGTCCGCAACTCTGGTGGTCTTGCAGTTTTATTAGATAGTGGAGTATTAAACATTTCTATTATTATGTCAGAACAGGCTGGAACAATCCATATTAATTCTGGATATGACATGATGGTAGACTTCATCAAATTACTATTTCCTGAAGCCGCTGAAAAAATAGAAGCTTATGAAATTATCGGTTCTTACTGTCCAGGATCCTATGATTTAAGTATAGATGGAAAGAAATTTGCAGGTATTTCCCAACGTCGATTAAGACAAGGAGTTGCTGTGCAAATTTATTTATGTATCGAAGGTAGTGGCAGTAATCGGGCAAAATTGATTAAAGATTTTTATGATATCAGTTTAAAAAAGGAAAAAACAAAATTTGCTTATCCAACGATACAACCAGAAGTAATGGCTAGTTTAAGTGAATTATTAAATAAAAGAATCACAGTTCAAGATACGGTTTTCCGTATTCAAAATGTGTTGCAGCAACTAAGCAATGAAACTCACTTATCCTCTTTAAATGAAGAAGAAATGGAACTATATTCCTTTTATTTGAAACGAGTTTTTGAACGGAATGAAAAAATGTTAAATAAAAAATAAAAAAACGTGGATGCGCCGTTAATTTGGCACGTCCACATTTTCTTTTTCACTACTACTATTTGAATAGTTTGCAACTAAATTTCCGTTTTTCTCCATTTTAAATACTGGAGCAACACGTGGTTCATCTTCTTCTAGTGTTACTAATCTACGAGCGCGATTCATGATTTGAACGAATTGCTCGTAATCTTCACGAATTTCTTTATTCTCTTGTTCTAGTCGTTTTAATTGATTTTCTAATTCTTTAATTTTTTCGGTTGCTGTATTGGCAATATGACGCCATTTAGTAGCTTCATTGTCATTCCCAGTTTGATGCTGTAAACGCAATAAATAGGCAATGACAATATCGAGATTTAATGCGGATAACGGAATTGATTTTACTTCTTCGCTATTTTGAGAATTTGGTAGTAAATAAACACCTTGTGAACGGCGTCTACCATTCATTCCTAATACTCGCATTCTCTCTTTTCTTTCTTTTTTTGCTTCAGCAAGTTCTTTTTCATATAGACGACGAACGACAGCATTCCAACGGAAACCACATGCAGCTGCTGTTCGATTTAATGCATCACCTGCTTCCTCGAAGGCGTTTAATTGTGTACTACCTTCTTTTACATGTCGTAATACTGCTTCAGCTAATAGTTCATCATTTTCTTTTAGCCAAGCATCCTGTCTAACTTTCACCATTTTTTTAACCTCCTGTAAAGTTCATAGTTTTGTTAGTTCAAAACTTATCGTGTCCAAGATGTTCCAATTTTATTCAATTATTTTTATATTTATAGGAAATAATATGTATTGGCCTATCGAACAATAGGATTTTGAAGGTAGAGTTTGGCTAGAATGGGGAAAAAAGATTTTGATAGCCAATGGTATTTTAAGACCTTTGACTGATATGTAAAGTTTTGACTTGAACAGGTATGATTTGTTAGGCTAAAATATCTGTTAGATTATTTTTTTCGAAAAACGAATAGTGTAAGTATATAAAACATACAAAAAGAAAGGGTTGTAGACAAGATGGCAAACGAATTTCGTGTTTGCGATGAATGTCAGGCCGTTAATTTAAAAACGTTAATTCCTAAATTAAAAGATATTGATCCAGATGCAACGATTGAAATTGGCTGTCATTCATATTGTGGTCCTGGTCGAAAAAAAACCTTTACTTTTGTAAATGGTAGACCGGTTGCAGCACTTACTGAAGAAGAATTGATGGAAAAAGTGAAAGCAAAACTTAAATGAGCATAATAGGGTGCTATCTTCTAACGAATAGAAGATAGCTTTTTTACTATTTACGAGTCATTTTAACAGGAGTTTGATGTATTTCCTTCAAAACTCACATATAATAGTATTAACAAAACTGGGAGTGAGGTGCGGTCTATGGAAAATTATGCAAATGCTAAATTGCTAGAAGAAAAAGTATTCAAAGATCCTGTGCACCGTTACGTTCATGTACGTGATCAGGTTATTTGGGATTTAATCGGTACAAAGGAATTTCAAAGGTTGCGTAGAATACGACAATTAGGAACGACCTATTTAGTGTTCCATGGAGCTGAGCATAGTCGTTTTAATCATTCCCTTGGAGTTTACGAAATTGTACGGCGTATTACGGATGATATATTCCGTGGACGACCTGAATGGGATGAAGGGGAACGATTACTCATTCTTTGTGCGGCATTATTGCATGATTTAGGACATGGGCCGTTTTCTCATGCTTTTGAAAATGTATTCCAGACAGATCATGAATATTTCACAAGACAAATTTTACTTGGAGAAACAGAGGTAAATGGCGTACTAAAAAGAGTTTCAGAACAATTCCCTGAAATGGTCGCCCAAGTAATCGAGAAAAAGTATCCAAATGAACTTGTAGTGAGTCTAATTTCTAGTCAAATCGATGCGGACCGGATGGATTATTTACAGCGGGATGCTTATTATACAGGTGTAAGTTATGGTCATTTTGATATGGAACGTATTTTAAGGGTGATGAGACCACGGAATGGACAAGTTTTAATTAAATCGAGTGGGATGCATGCAGTGGAAGATTATATTATGTCTCGTTATCAAATGTATCTACAAGTCTATTTCCATCCAGTTTCAAGAAGTGCAGAAGTTTTATTGAATAATATATTAAAAAGAGTGAAGCAATTAAATGAGGAAAACTATCCTTTTATAGTAGAGCCAGTTCATTTTAAAGCATTTTTCGAGAATAATATAAACTTAGACGATTATTTAGCATTAGATGAATATATTTTATTAACCTACTTCCAATATTGGACAAAGGAACAAGATTCGATTTTAAGCGATTTGTGCACTCGTTTTATGAATCGTAAACTGTTGGGATATGTTAATTTAAATCCAGAGGAAGAACCTGAACGTTTTCGTCGTTTGAAAGAGCTACTAGAGGCGGCAGGAGTTAATACAGAGTATTATTTTTACCATGACTGTACATCAGATTTACCTTATGATTTCTATCGTCCAGGTAAAGAAACTACAAGACTTCCAATTTTCTTATTGATGCCTAATGGTGAGATTCGTGAGTTATCTCAAGAGTCTTTAATCGTGGATTCAATTGCTGGTCGTATTAAAACGGATCATAAAGTGTACTATCCAAAAGAAATTTTACAGAACCCATCGGTTGATTCGGAGCTTAAAAAAGAGTTGCAGAAAGTGTTATTTAGTTAAAAATGAAAAGCATCTTAAAGTTGAGGTTCCTAATGACTTTAAGATGCTTTTTGTTCGTTTATTTTATTTATCAATAGCTCTTACGCCACCAGTAGCGTAGTGGTTTTTAGACATTTCTTCAAGCACGATTGTGACAGCTTCTGGTTTCGCGTTTACTGTTTCAACAATAGCTTCCGTTACTTTTTCTACTAAAGCTTTTTTTTGTTCGTCAGTACGACCTTCTAATAATTTTACAGTTACAATTGGCATATTACATCCTCCCAAGTGGATAAAAGTAGTGTATATTCATTATAATAGGCTTATACGGAGGGATTTACAATGGCAAATGGAGAAACACCAAAGCAAAAATTAGGCTTTACAATTATTAAAAATGATCCAACAGACGGTCATAAAGGGTTTGGTATCGGATCGTTGTCTTTAGAAAATGTATCGCCAGTGATTATTGATATAGAAGAAAAACAAGCATTTATTGATATTGGTGCGATGCATGCGAAGAGCGATGTAGAGCGTGGTATTAAATTCACAACAAATCGTGAGGATTCTGCTGGCGGTAAACCTTATTGGTTAGTTTGGGTAACGATTGATTTTAGAGAAGTTGGCCCTTATTTTGCAGGAGTAACTGCCTGTGAAATGGTTGTAAACCGTGAAAAAAGACGAGGTTATAAAATATTAGCTGATCACGTAAATAAAATGGATAAATCGATGAAACGTAAAATTATTGTGGATCATATGGATGATGAATCGAAAAAAGTTCTTGCTGAATTTTTAAAGTCCCATAACATTGAAATGTGGGAAAATAGTGAAGAACAACTTCGAAAGGATTTAACGGTTTAAGAATAATTTTATATAGTATATTTTTTTGAGAAAATATTTCAGAATTAAAACGAATCATTTAAAATGTCAATACTTTTTTGAAATACGCCATAAAAGAATTTGAACAATTTGTGAAAAATAGTTTTCTGTTTTAATCCGTTATTGAAAGTAAGTTTGAAAAAAAGTACACTGAAACTAAGCTTGCAATAGTAAGCTAGGACACTTGGCAACCCGATTTGCTTGAGACTTATGCGGCATTTGTACAATCCCAAGCCGAATGCCCCATGAATCTCAAGCTTTCGATTTGCCAAAAAAAAGCTCTCTCTTAGTGTCGGAAATCATTCCGGATAAGAGAGAGCTTTTTTGTTGAATATAATATTTTAGTTAAAGAAATCTTTAAATGCTTCGAATGGGAATAGATCTAAAAAGTTATTCCAAGAATCATCATCAAAGAAATCCGACGATGAACATTTTTCCGTTGGCACATCTTCTTTCTTTAAGTAGACCATTCTTTGTTTTGGACAAGCATCCGTTGCTAATTTCCCAGTCTCAATATCAATGAGAACTCCTTCTACACCTTCTGGCGCTTCGAAATTTTCATTTTGTTTATCTTTATTGATTGTTTCCATAAAGTCTATCCAAACTTGCTTCGAAGCAGCCATATCTTGTTGGACAGAAAGGGTTTTTCCTTGATCGTACCCATTCCATACACCTGCAGTATAACTTGGTGTATAACCGACTAACCATTGATCGCTGACAGTTGTACCTGATTTTGCTGCGTAAGTATGTGTCATACGCGGCCGTAAAGAAACACCGGTAGCTGGAGAGTAGTCACTATAAACAGGATCAAAAATCCCTGTCATCATATCGGTTAATAAATAAGCATCCTCTTCGGAAATGACTTGTTCCGCTTTTGTTTTTTTATATTTATAAACCGTTTCACCTTTTGAATTTTTAATTTCTAAGATCGTTGTAGGCTTCGTTTGTTTACCTTGATTTGCAATCGTGTTATAGGCATTTGTTAAATCATATAGAGATGTTTCAATCGTTCCAAGGGCAATGGATGGATTGTTAGCATTGGAATAGTTTAAATTGAAACGTTTTAACATATCCTCGTACTTTTCATAGCCAATTTTCTCTAATGTTTTAACAGCGTAAATATTATCAGAAATAGCAATAGCTTGGGCTAACGTCATTTCACCATCTGCAAATTCACCATTAACATTTTGCGGTTTATAAGTTGCCCGACCATTATCATAAGTGAAAACCGTCTCTCCTACATCTAAAAAGGTTAAAGGAGTAAATCCATTTTCTAATGCAGCTGCATATAAAATTGGTTTAATGGAAGAACCAGGCTGACGTACTGCTTGAGTAACTCGATTAAAGGAACTTTCTTCATAATTTCTTCCACCTACTAAAGCAGTAACGTGTCCTGTCTCAACATCCATGCTGACAAAACCAACTTGTAAATCACTGTCAGGCATGTTGTCGGCGATTGCTTCTTCAGCAGCCTTTTGGTGGGCTTGATTCAACGTTGTTTTAATAGTCCAACCGCCTTCAACGATGTTGAGATTTTCTTTTTCTAATATTTCACTAGCTTCTTGCCAAACCGTATCCAAAAAGTAAGGAGCGACAGAATTAGAAGCAGTCCATTGATCATTTTTTAAGACAATTTCCTCTGAATTTGCCCGTTTTCTTTCATCCGCTGTAATGTATTGTTGATCTTTCATTAATTTTAAAATGATTTGTTGGCGATCCATCGCTTTTTCATAATCATTAATTGGGGAGTAAATGCTTGGTCCTTTAGGAATACCTGCTAATAAAGAAGCTTCAGCTAAAGTTAATTCACTTGCAGATTTTCCAAAATAATATTTGCTGGCTGCTTCTATGCCATACATACCGTGGCCATAGTTTACGGTATTTAAATAGCCCTCTAAAATTTCATCTTTGTCATAGAAAATTTCTAATCTATATGCATAAAGAGCTTCTTGTAGTTTTCTTGTCCATGTCTTATCGAGGGTTAAATATAAATTACGGGCCAATTGCATTGTAAGGGTACTAGCACCTTCTGCCATACTTTGGGTCTTTAAATCTTTTAGTAACGCACTAGCAATTCGAGAATAATCAAACCCGTTATGTTCATAAAAATCTTTATCTTCAACTGCTATGGTCGCATCGATTAAATAGGGTGAAATTTCATCTAATTCAACCCAATAGCGTCTTTCAGCAGTTAAATAGTCTCCAATTTTGTTACCATTACTATCTAAAAACACGGATGTTTTAGGAACGGTTAGTGGGGGAGCACCAGCGATTTGAGCATAAATTCGTAATGTAAGCAGAGATATACCTACCGCACATATGAGCGCTACAATAGAAAAAGCAGAATACTTCACCCATTTTTGACGTTTTAACTTTCGTCTATAGCTTTGTCTTTTCATCCGTATTTCACCTCAAATCTTTTTAGCTAAAGTTAGTATGGACGTGATTATTTACCTTTAATCGAATTTATACATAAAAAAACTGTTGCAAGTTATCGAAAAACATCTATACTTTTTTTCTGTATGTAAAAATTATACGAAAAAAGTCGAATAAAGTTTCGAACAGTACGTTAATCGGAATTTTCTGGTAGTTTTTAAAAATCAAAACTTCGTTTAATGAAGGTAATTTATAGTAAAAATGATTTAATAGGAAGCTAGAGTTAACATTAGTAAACAAAATATGATAAATTCAATTTTGTCATTGAAAATAACTATATGAAGGTGATTATAAATGAGATTTGATGAAACATATTCAGGAAATGTATTTATTAAAAGTCATCCAAATTATGAAGAGTCGAAAGCAGTCCTTTATGGAATGCCAATGGACTGGACTGTAAGTTATCGTCCAGGTTCGCGTTTTGGTCCGGCTCGTATTCGAGAAGTATCTATTGGATTAGAGGAGTATAGTTTATATTTAGATCGAGAGTTAGATGAAGTAAAATTCTTCGATGCTGGGGACATTCCTTTACCATTCGGAAATGCTGAAAAATCTTTAAAAGAAATTAAAGATTTCGTAAGAAAAGTGTTAGCTGATGGAAAAGTTCCAATCGGTATGGGAGGGGAACATTTAGTATCTCTACCGGTTATGGAAGCTGTTTATGAAAAATATAACGATTTAGCAATTATTCATTTTGATGCCCATACGGATCTTCGTACTGATTATGAAGGGGAGCCTTATTCCCATGCGACACCTATTCGAAAAATCGCAGAACAAATTGGTCCGAAAAATGTTTATTCCTTTGGAATTCGCTCAGGTTTAAAAGAAGAGTTTGAGTGGGCAAAAGAAAATGGTATGCACATTTCTAAATTTGAAGTGTTAGAGCCATTAAAAGAAGTGTTACCTACTTTAGCTGGACGCAACGTATATGTAACGATTGATATTGATGTTTTAGATCCGGCCCACGCACCAGGTACTGGAACGGTGGATTGTGGTGGTATAACATCAAAAGAATTGTTAGCTTCCATTCATGCAATTGCTGGTAGTGAAGTTAATGTAGTTGGTTGTGATTTAGTTGAAGTGGCACCAATTTACGATTCATCAGAAATGACTGCCAACACTGCTTCGAAGCTATTACGGGAAATGATTTTAGGTTGGATAAAGTAAGGAATAATTAGGAAATGCTAATTATGAAGAGGGCATGGGGGACGATTACGTTTTCCATGCTTTTTTCCATATTCACGAGTTTCATCTTGATAAAAATCATTAATTCATCCTATAATAAAAAGGTTATCTATATAAGTAAATGAAAGCCCGAGGAGCTGACCTCAGAAATGAGTGTAGTAGAAACAGATGTTAAAATTAAACTAAATTCCACTATTATACCGACAGATGGAGAGTCTGAAAAATATGAAATGTGGTTAAGTGGAACTTTTATAAAAAAATCAGGTAAGACCTATTTACGTTATGTGGAAGAATTGGAAGAAAAAAAGATTCGTACAACGGTTAAATTTGGCGATAAGCAAGCTCTTATTTTACGTAGTGGTGGAGTAAAAATGAGACTACCCTTTAATGCTAGTCAAGATGAAAGAGGCCATTATGATACCCAATTTGGGACATTACCTATCATTACTAGAACCCATCAATTGGCCCATGAATATCATGAAGAAAGTTTAATTAGTGGAACATTTAATGTTCAATATGATCTCATCATTAGCGGGCAATCCGTTGGAAAATATACGTTGGAAATTCAATATTCGGAGGGACAAAAATGAATGCAGTAGAACAATTGCAACAGTCAATTAAAGAAGTTTTAAAAGTAGCTGTGGAAAAATCAGGCTTAGTTGAAGAAGGGGCACAATATGCTATTCATCTTGAGACGCCTAAAGATAAGGCAAATGGTGATTTTGCCACTAACTTAGCGATGCAATTAACAAAATTAGCAAAAAAACCACCTCGCGCTATTGCTGAAGCGATTTTAGAAAACCTTGTAACAGAAGGTACAGACATTGAAAAGGTGGAAATTGCTGGACCAGGGTTTATCAACATTACAGTTCGTAAAGATTTTCTTGCAGATGTAGTAAAAGCCGTAAAAGAGCAAGGGGAAAATTACGGTCGCACTACCACTGGAAACGGACAAAAAATTCAAGTAGAGTTTGTATCTGCTAACCCAACAGGAGATCTTCATTTAGGTCATGCCCGCGGAGCAGCATTTGGTGACTCATTATGTAATGTGTTAGATTTTGCAGGCTACGATGTTTCCCGTGAGTACTATATTAATGATGCAGGGAATCAAATTAACAACTTGGCCTATTCTTTAGAAGCTCGCTATAAACAAGCGTTAGGTATGGATGCTCAAATGCCAGAAGATGGTTACCATGGCCAAGATATTATTGATATTGCAGGTAAATTAGTAAATGAATTCGGTCGTACTATTTTAGATAAATCCGATGAAGAACGTTTTGAATTTTTCCGTGAGCACGGCTTAAAACTAGAATTAGATAAATTAAAAAATGATTTAGCAAACTTCCGTGTAAACTTTGACGTTTGGTATTCTGAAACTTCTTTATACAAAAATGGCAAAATCGATGTGGCATTAAATAAATTAAAAGAAAACGGCCATGTATTTGAAGAAGAAGGGGCTACTTGGTTCCGTTCTACAACATTCGGAGATGATAAAGACCGTGTTTTAATTAAATCAGATGGTTCTTATACTTATTTAACGCCGGATATTGCTTATCATGAAGATAAAATTCAACGTGGTTTCGAAAAATTAATAAACATTTGGGGTGCTGATCATCATGGTTATATCCCACGTATGAAAGCAGCTATTCAAGCCCTTGGATATGACCGTGAGAAATTAGAAGTTGAAGTTATTCAAATGGTTCAACTTTATAAAAATGGCGAAAAATATAAAATGAGTAAACGTACAGGTAACGCAGTAACGATGCGTGAATTAGTTGAAGAAGTAGGAATCGATGCAGTACGTTACTACTTTGTAAAAACTGCCTGCGATTCCCATATGGACTTTGACTTAGATTTAGCTGTTTCCCAATCAAATGAAAATCCAGTTTACTATGCTCAATATGCCCATGCTCGAATTTGTTCGATTCTTCGTTCTGCACAAGAACAAGGATTTGCTGCATCATTGGATTACTTAAACTTATTAACTGCTGAAAAAGAAGAAGAGGTATTGAAAAAAGTTGGGTCATTCCCACAAATCGTAGCAGAGGCTGCGAAACATCGTACTCCTCACCGTATTGCAAACTTTATACAAGATTTAGCGGCTTCATTCCACAGCTTCTATAATGCGGAAAAAGTTCTAAATCCAGATAATAAAGAATTAACAGAAGCACGTCTTTCTTTAATTAACACTGTTCGTGTAACATTGGCTAATGCATTAAAATTAATTGGTGTAGCCGCTCCTGAAAAAATGTAAAATCATTAACCAGTCTCAAAATGATATGCCCCGTAAAAGTTAGACACCAATCTAACTTTTACGGGGTGTTTTTTATGACTAAAATTACAAAAGATGAAAAAATACGAATATTATTACGTTATGTAAATGGACAAGAAAGTGTAA
>NZ_JBIQFG010000034.1:0-34589 GCF_045369345.1 Ureibacillus sp. 179-F W5.1 NHS
AGTTAGGATTATTTTCATATAAAAGTGGCTCACTTTTCAACTGCGATGGTGGCTCAGTTTTAGCTTATCAAATACATAGTAGTTTTTCGTGTATATTTTTATCAGCGTTAATCATTTCACATCCTCTATCATCATAAAGGTGGAAAATACACTTCGTTTGAACATTTATTAAAAAAACATCAGGCGCGAAAACGCAATGAGTTCTTCTTAATCGAGGTTGTAGAGATTGGAAATCCTCATGAATTATTGTTTTCAAAAGGTATTCTAGCTTTAAATCGGATACTTTACAGTACAATGTCATTTGCTGAACAAATAAATGATCTTCATCATATTGCGATTGGAATTCATGTAACCGTAAAGAATACTTTAATTTTTGTTCCTTTACAAAACGTTTGAAAAAATTAGGATAAACTACTTTGTTTGTTTCTTTTGGATATGCATTTACTACCAATAAGACGTCATCTGTTTTGCTGAAAAGTATAGGAACAATCTCAGATACTTGTTTATACACCGCATGAAACATGTCGATGTTAATACGATTATTATCATCAAACTGATAAATATCATTTCCTAACTCAAGATGTATTCCCATATTCCATTGACGGTAAAAATCTGGTGTTAAAGAAAGACTGCTATAATGTTTATCCATAATTTGTTTTAGTTCCATTTATATCCACCTATTTACTTCTATCTTATTTATCTATAACATTTTCTAAAAAATCCTTCGATTTGAAATTGTGGAGATCATTCTAATTATCGAACAGACCTCTTCCTCTCAGATTGGCGGAAACTGGGTCTTTTCCTATTTCACGTGCCCATATGGATAACTGACCAATATGATGAATTTCGTGGACAATGACATGACGTATGATTTCTCCATGTGTACATTCGATGACTCGACGTCTGATTGGTGCATCTCTAGAGCTAATGGGTGCTACACTAAAATCGGCTTCTGAAAGTTTATAAGATTCCATTTCATTTGTCCAAGATGTCACAAATGGTTTTACTTGCACGTGGTACTGGGTTGAAAGGTTTTTCACTTTTTGTAGGCTAGCATATTCCTCAAACAAGGGCTCCTCAGGTACTGGTATACCTCGCAAACCTAAAATCCACATATATTCCACATCCACAATGTGAAATAGGGTATGTAGAATACTTCCGAATCCGCCGATCCGTTTCTTTAATAGTTCTTCCTGAGGTATATCCTCACACCATTTAAACCAATCATCACGGACTTGCCAGTTGTATTGAAACAGTTTCAACATTACAATACCTCCAATTCTCTATAGATTAAATAGTAAATTCCATCAAAATACTTTCAAATCCTTTTTATTTAACCCTTACTAAGATTCACCACAATTTTGGTCAAATGAGAAAGACGCATTCTTATAAAAAATGCGCCTGATTTATCCATTCTTTATATCGTCAGTCCTTTAACTCAAATCCATTATCATGTTGTTTTCAAGTAATCTACTTGTATTACAAATTTTGCAACTTTTTAGATAAGAAATCCACTCAATAAAAATGCATGTTCAAAAGTATAATTACAACCTATTATTATTCTTATAATTTTTTGTATATAGGTATACCTTATTATCAGTTGCTGCCCGGTTACCTATGAAACTCATGATTGCCAGTAAAATCCCAAAGAAAACAAAAGCAGCAACGTAATAACCTTGAAACATAGAGACAAAGGACGCTACCATCAGTAAAATCATCATAACAATTATTATTATCTGTCCTTTTCCTTTTCTTTTACCTTTCATATCTCAACCCCCAATCCACTCCGCTTTATTTTCTTATATGTTAATACGGCACTTTGCAAGAGAAAGTTTCCTTTTACTGTTTAAGTTTATTACTTCTCAATTTCGCCTAAATGTTAAATTTAATTTTTTCAAAAAAACGTTGATCTATCTAAGATATAGCATCATCGGTTGTTTTAACATAAATAATTTGTCCTGTATAATTTACAATGTCCATATTTCACCTCATTTTTATATTGGCGCTTATAAAAAAGTACGATATTTAATGGAAAAAAGTTTCAAATTAGGAGATCTAATAGAATGCCCAGTTTATTTAACACGATTCACAAATTATATAATGTTTTTTCTCTTCGTAATACTTCCTATACAGCCAATAATAAACATAAGGATTGCAATTATTTCAAGAGGTATGAATAAAAATAGAAGGCCAATTCCTACAAATCCTTCATGTGTTATGTCTCTATAAATGATTGAACCAGCAACAGTAAATATAGGTGTGAAAATTATCGCTAAGTAGACGCTCCATATTATAAAATTATGTATCCAAGAACGTTTATAAGTAAGAATGAAAGCCATTATAAAAAAATGATAAGAACTGCGAATAACGAGGCTATCATTTGGAACCACTCCTTTATAATATTACCTAAATTTTAACATTAAAATCCAAAGATTTCTTGTTTACTGATAAAAATGAGCGCATATTCTTATTCAAACAATAGCACCCAATTGCAGAATATTAGAGATCGTAATTCATTATTAAGCACAAAACTTGTAAACTAACCTCACACTTAAATGTCTAATGCAACCACATAACTACCTGTACCTTCTTCCCAAGTAGCTAGTATTTCATATTTTGCTTTGCCTTTTTCCTCTACATCCTTAAAGTTAAAGTACGTAGCAATCATCTTATCAATGTTATCGTAAACCCTTATTTCGTAATTTAGTGGTTCTTTTTCGAAGTTTAGAATGATAGGTTCATTAAGACTAACATTCACAGCATCTTCTATGTTAACTAATTCTGTTGATGGCATGAAATCTGCCTGTATATCTACCGTTTGTCCTGTTTTCGAATCTAAATAACTCCAACTGTAACCACCTTGGATTGTTCTAATTTCTTTTTTTCCAAAAGTAATTGTAAGTGAAGGTGGTTTCTCCCAGTGAGTCAAGTTAACTTCTTGGGTTATTTCTTTATCACCTGAAGTAACATTTTGCTCTGACTCAACCACATTCAATCTACTCCACCCTACTAAAGCACAAAGTGTACATATGACACCACTAATAAAAAAAATTTTATTCAAAATATCCCCCCTTTAAATTAGACAATCATTTTAAAATTAAGTTTCAAAATTCTTGTTACTCAAATCTAGTTTAAGTAGATTCCTTATCGACTCTTTTTTCAATTAAATTTAAATAATCCTCAGAACCTAAAAAGGACACCTTCTTATGAAAGAAAGCGCCCGATGCTCAAAATTGCTATTCAATTCAAGAGCCCAATAGTTGAATCATCAAAAGGCAGTTCCATTTGAAAGTTTCTTTTTAAAAATAAAGTATGTTAATACACCTAAGCCAATATATATAATCAACATACCACTCCCCATTATTGCTGAGAATTTAAATACAATAGTTAGTGAGTATAAATTTAGTAATATGTAGAGTGTTAAAAATAAAATTCCTTTTTTTCTGCTTTTCAAAAGGACAGAAGTAATAATGGCCAATGCTAAACTAGCGCATATTAATTGACCTAAAAAAAGCATTATATACATCAAAATATCATTCTCCATAAAAATCCCCCTTTTCTATATAAATTCTCCAAATAGAAGTAATTTTCCTGTTCTACTATCTGCCCTATTGATGAAAACAGCACAATCCTCTTAAGAATTGCGCCGTTGTTTAAGAACCATTAATTGATTGTTGTTTTTGTAACCATAAAAATAAGTTGGTAATCAATTTAGATATTATGAATAGCACTATATAAAACAGGAACAAATAAATGTAATTTACACCCTTAAACATATGGAAAAAGTGGAAATTGACCATAATTGGTTTTAATACGAAAGCAAAAAAGGCTGATAATAAAACTGAATATAGGTATATGTTTTTTTGTCGGTTCAATGTCCACTGATATAACAACATAAAACTTACCGGTACTAAGGAAGCATCTAGAGCAAAACTTGGTAAAAAGGGAACGAGTTCATATGGATATTCCCATAGACCCATATTAATACCGATTTTATTTACATATGCGAACCAAACATGATAATTAAGTCCAAAAAAACCTAAAAGTAACGTTTTCCTTTTATCTATTGTAAAAAGTAATACTATAATTGGGACAATTAATGCTAAAACTACTATCCAAAATTGCCATGTATGAAAATAGGAAAATGATTTCCAATATTCTAATTGAAGTTGGTTTAACTCTTCTAATATTGACCTTATTTGATTTAACAATTCTGTTTGGTTTTCCTTCATAAATAAATCTCCCTAATAATATTTCTATTATTAAGTAATTTAACCGTATTCTTGTTTAACTATTCTTCTTCCATTACAAAGGGACGATTATATTCAAGAATTACGCTCCATTATTGAATAAGTCTTTTCCAAATGGATATTTTAACTCATACTCGATTATTTTTTAAAATTCTCATCTACCAATGAATGGGTTTCCTACTTGATCAATCATAACGGTTATTCCACTTTCGGCAGCAGTAAAATTCAACATGTTAGAACTCCGGTCTGATTTAGTTATCACGATTAAACTTAAAAATCCCAACTTACCTTGAGTATAAATAATTTCAAAACGTTTGTTTTCCAGTTTAGTTAAATTAAAAATAAAAATTATGGATTCCCCGTTTCAAAAATAAGTACTGAAACTCCCCCATTCAATTGGAATTACTTTTAGTTCAATACATCAATAGATGGTAATGGAGGGTCAGGAGTAAAAGTATCAATTGCAACAACAATAATGATTGCAGTCCATATAATCATATCCATTACACTTCCAATTCTAATTAACTTAATCTGTATATCCGATAATTCTGGAACCTCTTTATATCTCCATCGATCTAAAAAGAAATAACTTTCTTCTGGTTCATAAAGACTCCAAATACCATAACCATATACAGGTATCGAAAAGACTATCATAATGAATAACATAACCCTTTCCCCTTTTCTTTTTATTATTTATACGATCCTTCTTTTAAAGAAGATTCAGTTTTTTCTAGCAACCCCATTCATAACTAATACTTCCAGCGATAGGTTAATTTTAATGAAATGTTTGACAAACCAATCAAGCTACTTTACCCGTTTAGAATGTCAATCTGATTTATGATTTGGTTTATAATCCCTTAATGAATGAAAAAAGACGCATTCTTATTTAAAGAAATGCGCCAGATAGTTGAAGATCGTTATTGAAAGAAACTAGACAAATTTTATTGATGATATCCCACTAGGAAACTGTTCTTTCATTCATTTTAGCCTCAAAGAACTTAAGAACTTACTCACCTACCATACCGTCATTATCATTATCTTGCATATATTGGTATAACCAATGTTCACTTGTTATTGGCATACTAAAACCTGCTGCTTTTGCTTCTTTAATCGTTACCTGTCCATTACCGTTTGTATCAATACTAGAAATATCACCGGTTGTGTTTGAACTAGTTGAATCAGAAGGCTCACTACCTGTTAAACCAAGTGATTCGTTTACTTCGTCAGGGTTCACATTATCAAATGTATCAACGATTTCGTTACCCATTAACGTATAAGTATACTGATAATGGGAAGGAATCTGTGTTTCCGTATTCGGATATGTGATAATTGCTTCAAAATTAGTAGCTCCACCTGCATTACGAATCGCATCTTCCATATAAGCTTGATCACCATGTCGGTTAAGTGTACTATCTTGTGGAGTAATATTATAAGCATTCGATACCCCTCCGAGAGAATCAGCAATAATATGTCCTTCATCTAGAACGTCACTTTCTACGCCAGGAACCTTTGCCTCATCAGCATAGTATCTACCAGACGATAATATAGGTTCGTTTCGGTCATCTTGTAGAATGATTTCGTCAGCAATCACACGAACTAGTTGTCCATATTCGTTCGTAAATGCCCAATATTCACGGTCTCCATAACCAATGTCAACGACGACATTAGGTTCACGATATCCAGACAAATCACCACCATCAACTTCAATAAGTTCGTATCCTGAAAACAGATCATTATTTGATTGAGTTGATGTTTCTTCAACTACCGGTTCATCAACAACTGTAGTGATTGTGATTGCTTCTTCTTTTTCGCTATTTTTATTCGTTTCAACTGTACTTGCTTCTTGTGGATCTGTTTCTACATCTGCAACGGATGAACCTTCTCCGTTAGTACAACCAACAATAAAGATGGTCATTAAAAGTAAGATTAAATAGTTCATTTTCTTTTTCATTTTAGGACTCCTCATCATAGTTCAAACTGTTCATTCTAAAAGTCTTGCAATTTCATATAGATTAACCATTGTTATCCTATTAAAAATAGTATATTCCAATACTAACTTTATTTCAGTAGATTGTTTTAAATCTGCATAGATTTCAATTAAGGCTTGTACAATTTCAAATTGTACTTCATTTATTCAATTCTATTTATAGTTATCAAAATAGTTTCCTTTTTCGATAATTTCTTGTGGACTTAAAGCTGTCCATTGTTCTGGTGTTAAATTAGGATATAAGTCGAGATAAGATTTAATCATCTTATAGCCTTCACTGTAACCATATGAAGGCGGTAAATCTTTTCCGCCAACTATAATTTCTAACGCACGATCAAAGTCCTTTTTGTTTAGATCAGGTTCAATTTTAGACCATAATTCTTTGTCGTAAGCTAAATCCACTGGGGTGTTTTCAAGATTTGGATAAACGGTTTTCTCGAACATGACCGCCTTTCCTTCAAAAATAAGATTATCTAGAACCGTTCCTGAAAAGTTACTTAAATATTTTTCTGCAAAAATACTGTGATGATATTCGTGGGCAACACCGACCTTTAAAAAATTATCACTATAATATCCATTATAAGGAATAATAATTTTCCCAGCCCCAACGGTTAACATCGGCATTTTTGCATTGCTAGTGGATTGTTCTAAATAACACCAACTGTAACCATTATTCTAGTCTTAGTGAAGGTAGTTTCTCGGTTTTAGTCAATGGAAGATTAACACTAACAAATTATAGAAAGAATGAATAATAATTACTAACCAAAGGGAACTAGTTTTCTTGTATACGTATCCAAATAGAGCACCCAACACAAAGATTGTTATCGAGGAACTTAGAATATAATGAAATGCAAACAAACCTTTATAAATCCAAATAGGAAAATGAATCAAAACAAAGAGTAGAGATGTAATTGTATTTGCTATCCAAAATCTAAAAGAATCCATAAGTTTATTTAATATAAATCCTCTAAAGACAATTTCCTCAGTGATTCCAACTAATAGAAAAACATTTAGCCATTCGTCAAACCCTATATGCAAATTGATTTTATTATCTAAAACAGTGATATTTAAAAGGATATATAATATGAAGACTAAGAAAACCCAATATATCCATTTTAAACTTTTTTTAAAATTATGACGTAATCCTAAAAAGGAAAACGGATCAGTTTTATCTATAACTTTAGCCAATAATATTACTGGAATGACCCAGATGACTATTTTTATTATGGCTGATGTTATAGCTCTTGGAACAGATTCCATCAAATCTAAATATTGAACTAACCATAATTCTCTAAAAGACCATAGGACATAAAATATGATGAAATAAATCCAAATATAATTTTTATTTGCTTTTAAATCTATATGAAACTCCCCCCTTTCTTTTTCAAGAATACAGTTACTTCCATACCTTTACAACCTTTCCATTAACATAAATTGCCAATTCAATTGGAAAGTTTTACTCAATAATCTGCCCCGGTAAAAAAAGCAATTCTTCTTAAAGAATTGCCTCCGATTTTTGAAGATCCTTATTCAATAAAAGTACTCGTTTGTAGTGTATGAATTCTTGTTTTATGATTACATCAACTTATTTGAATATCTGTTCCATACTGTATCAATTGTAGTTTTCTTGCCAAAGATTGGGATACAAAATTATTCCATGAAGTGCTATAAAGTGCAATTCGTCCTTGTTTTTGCACCTCTGCAGCCCAAGCATTCGTAACATCTATACCATATGATCTTCCACGGTAATCTTCATGTGTAAACACACTTGCTTCATCTGCCATTAAGGACTTCCTCGCACTACAACAAATTGAAACAACTATGTTATCTTCAACAATGACAAAACAAGATTGCTTATAATCAAAATCCTCAAAGGTATATGGGAAATGGGGCTTTAGAAGTTCTTTGTTTTCATATGTTACTTTAATTGCTTTTCTAACAGACCTTTCCCGAACATTTGGAAACACATATGCTGGGCCGAAAGATAAATCATTCAATTCATAATCTATACTTAAAACCTTTATTACTTTTCCTAAATCAGTTGGATTTGTCCTAGTAACATGTTCTAATTTCTCTACAATGTCCGCATTCAAAGAATTGGAATATCTTACTACACTACCATCTCTGGTAGTACCTATGAAAACAAGTGGTGCAACATCATATGGTGGTTCGTTTACGACTGTTATTCTATTTTCAGTATTGTGTTTAAATAACACCTTCACATGATGTCTCATCAATTCTAAATCAGATAACAAATATATACCCCCAACTTATGATTTAATCCTATCATTAGAAAATTCTTATTGAGTGTTCTTCCATAAAATAACCCTTTTCATGGATAAAATCGCATTTCTTATTAAAGAGACGCGCCATATTATGGTGTAAATTAAAACCTGAGTATCAACACAAGATTTCAATTAAACAGTGATTTGAATATAATGTTTTACAATTTTTTAACCCCAGCTATTACTTTAATCTTAGATTTTCTTCTTTAAAAATCAGGATTTTCCTTCTCACTTTTATTAATTCATTGAAATTGGGGTTAATTGATAGACTAAATTAATAGCAAGCGCTTCATAATAACCTCGTTTCGTTTGAATGGTATGGGATGCATAGAATGTCTCGAATAATAGTGCTCATCTAACAGTTCGAAAAAGATAGAAATTCTCATATATCAAGGAAAAAACTATAGTAAAAAAAGAGGTTAAAGTGAACACTTTAACCTCTTTACTATGTTATTAATTATTCTTCATCCATGAACGGATAAGCAATATCTGTAGTTGGTGCAAAGTTTTCTTTGATTACACGAGGAGTTGTCCAACGAATCATGTTAAATACAGAACCTGCTTTATCGTTTGTACCAGAACCACGAGAACCACCAAATGGTTGTTGGTTAATCATTGCACCAGTTGGTTTGTCATTGATATAGAAGTTACCAGCTGCGCCTGATAAACGATTTTCTAAATGAAGAATTGCTTGGCGATCTTGTGCAAAAATAGCACCTGTCAATGCGTACATAGAAGCTGTATCAACTGCTTTTAATGTTTCTTCTAATTTATCATTTTCATATACATAGATTGTTAACACTGGTCCAAAGATTTCTTCAACCATTGTTTTGAAATTTGGATTTGTTGTTACAATAATTGTCGGTTGGATGAAATATCCAACAGAATCATCATAAGTACCACCAGCAATAATTTCTGCTTCTTCAGAAGCTGCCGCATAATCGATATAGCTTGTTATTGAATCAAACGCAGGTTTATCGATGACTGCTCCCATAAAATTACGGAAGTCTCGTACATCCCCGACTTTCAATTTAGCAGTTTCTTCAACTAAACCTTTCTTTACTTCTTCCCATAAGCTTTGTGGAATGTAAGCACGTGAAGCCGCAGAACATTTTTGACCTTGGTATTCAAATGCTCCACGAACAAGGTTAGCTACTAATTTGTCAACTTGTGCAGTTTCGTGTGCAAATACAAAGTCTTTACCACCAGTTTCCCCAACTAAACGAGGGTATGATTGATAATTTGCAATGTTTTCCCCTACTGTTTTCCAAATTGTTTGGAAAGTACTTGTTGAACCAGTAAAGTGGAAACCAGACATACGTGGATCTGTTAATACTATTTCCGAAACTTGTGAACCACGAGATGGTACAAAGTTGATAACGCCTTTTGGTAATCCTGCTTCTTCTAAAATACGCATGAAGTAATAGTTTGCTAGTAATGAAGTTGTTGCAGGTTTCCAAACGACTACGTTCCCCATCATTGCAGGAGCTGATGGCAAGTTACCACCAATAGCAGTGAAGTTAAATGGAGAGATTGCTAATACAAAACCATCTAATGGACGGTAATCTAAACGATTCCAAACGTTTTTCATACTATCAGGTTGAATTTGATATACTTGGTTTGCATAATCAACCCCGAAGCGCAAGAAATCTGCTAATTCTTGTGCAGAGTCTATCTCAGCTTGAATTACAGTTTTAGATTGTCCTAACATTGTTGCAGCATTCATTACATCACGGTATGGACCAGAAATTAAATCAGCAGCTTTTAAGAAAATAGCAGCACGATGTTCCCATGGCATATTTGCCCATGATTCTTTCGCAGCCATTGCAGCTTCAATAGCATCACGTAATTCTTTCTCACCAGCTTCTGAGTAGTTTGCTAAAATATGTTGGTGATTATGTGGCATAACTACTTTCTTAACTATATCTGTTTTAATATTTTGACCGTTAATAATAATAGGGATATCTACTACTATTTCGGATTGGCGTTTTAATTCCGCTTTTAATGTTTCTCTTTCTTTTGTACCCGGTGCATATGTATTACCAGGCTCATTTTTAGGTGTTGGTATTTTAAAAATTCCGTTACTCATGCTTTAACTTCCTTCCTGTTGTAAAAATTTTTCTCTCTTCTTGCATTCAATAAATTATAAAATACTTGTAATTACTAGTGCAAGTTAGCAGGCTCAAGTAATCTATGATTTTCCCAAACTAGAGAGGGGTTAGAGATATACTTCTTAATTTGTGTTTTCTCCATGGGGCTGATCTCTATTTAGAGAATTAATTTCAGTCTCCCTAGAATATTGAGTTCCCACTAAATCACTAAAAACAGTCGTATTTCTCTTAATTTGAGAAACAGCTGCAATGATTGGAATGGTTGAAAGAGAAGATCCTAATATAGAAAGTAGTAAGGATGCTGTCACGACATCTGTACCTTTAACTCCTGCACATCCCACTGTAAGAATAACACCTAATAAAGGAGTCTGTAAATTCATTTTAAAAATAATTGGAATTCTTATATAAATTAGCTATAAACACTGATAAAACACCTAATGTTGATGCAAAACCGTTCATATTAAAGTTCGGGGATAGCGGCAATGTCAAATTATAAATATTTTTTGACTACTAACTTCATTACTCTCTAATATAATTTTTTTCTTATTGAGTGTTAATGGTCCGATTACTAAAAAAGGCACAATTCCTTTTTTCAAGAATTGTGCCCTAAAGTGGATTAACTGAAATGCTAATAAAGTTGATTAAAAGCTGCGTCTCTTTGCCCAAGCTCCTTGCATTTTGCTTAGAAATACAATTTGCCCAATATGATATGCGTTATGCATTGCTAAACTCTTTAGTTCAATTACTAATGAATGATCTTCCCCTGGAACCTGTCTATACAAATCTTCAAGTTCTGATGTTGCTAGTAGTTTTTCAAGTTCGCGATGGACATAAAAGTATTCTTGTTTTGTTTTCTCCCAATTTTCTAACGTCTCAGTTGGTAATCGAAATGTAGAATCATTATTTTCTGCCTTTGGTTCATTCGCTGTTTCACCAAGAAATCGCATAAGGAATCTCTTTTCATAGAAAAGTAAATGACAAACTATTTCCCAAATAGAATTCATTTCCCCATTAGATGTTTTCCATTTTGCCTGTTCAAAAGTGATATTCTCTAGTACTTTTTCAAGCGGTGGAAACCAATCTTCTTTATCTAAGCAGCTTGCCCATTGCTGTAACAAAAGTGTCCTTACATCCATTTTCCATCCCCCCAATTTCATCCTGATAATCGTTCATCCATTTGCCTAAATCTTCATTTACTAAAAGTTGATCTGGCATGACTATAAATTTCGAGGTATACCATCAGATTACCTTCCTTATTCCACAATTTGACCCATAAATGAAAAAAGAGACGATTCTACTAAAGAATCTACGATAAAATTATTAAGTCACATACACCTCAAGACGTATGAATATGTATCGGAATAATAGGTACATTAAATACTTCTGTACAAACTACTCATGCTGTAATTGGAAATAACAATATTTGTCTCTTATTATTTCTTGTAAAAATGTTTAGAACATTATTAGAAGCATTCACCATTATCATTGCATTATTTAATAATTGCTCTAGACTATTATATATGCATGTGCATACATTTTTTTAGGAGGGATACTAATAATGAAAACAATTGATTCACCTTTTAAACTTAAAGGATTACAACTTAAAAATCGGATTGTCATGGCACCTATGTGCCAATATTCTGTAGATAAAGAAGATGGAATACCGAACGATTGGCATTTTGTTCATTATGTATCTAGAGCTATAGGCGGTACAGGGTTAATTATTATGGAAATGACGGGTGTAACTCCTGAAGGAAGAATTACGAATCAAGATTTAGGATTATGGGATGATGCACAGATTCCTGCATATAAGCGTATTGTATCCGAGGTTCATAAGTATGGTTCAAAAATTGGGATACAAATAGGTCATGCTGGTAGAAAGGCCGAAGATGCAATCCAACCTGTTGCACCATCTGCTATACAAGGTGACGCTTTACCTGAGGAAACAAAATATGGTGGACTTACACAACCACGTGCTTTAACCATTCAGGAAATTGAACAAACAATTGAGCAGTTTAGGAATGCTGCAAGAAGAGCAGTTGAAGTGGGCTTTGATACAATCGAACTTCATGGAGCACATGGATATCTTCTCCATCAGTTCATGTCCCCTAGTATTAATAAACGGAACGATGAATATGGTAAGGATTTATCAAAATTCGGTGTAGAGATCATTCGCTCAGTGAAATCGGTCATGCCAGAGGATATGCCACTAATTATACGAATGTCTGCTATTGAATATATCGACGGAGGATATGGGTTGGAACATTCACTTCGTATTGCAGAGAAGTTCAAAGAAGCTGGTGTAGATATTTTCCACGTCTCCTCTGGAGGTGAAGGCGTTCCTGGCAAGTTAAAGCCTGGGAATTATCCTGGTTATCAAGTACCATTTGCCCGAGCTTTCAAAGAGAAACTAGGAATCCCAGTAATAGCGGTTGGCATGTTAGATAATCCACAAGTAGCAGAGGCAACCTTGTCCAATCATGATGCCGATTTAATTGCCGTTGCTAGAGGAATGTTAAATGATCCATATTGGAGTATACATGCAATTAAAGAAATAACAGGAAGTGTCAATCCACCATCTCAATATAGTAGAGGAATTCGATAACAGTGAATGATATAATTGGGACAGTATTTTTCGAAAGGCGATGGCTATGAATCAACCTGACCAATTAATCCATACTTGGGTAAATTTCTCAAAATTTCATAATAGAATTACACACTCATTAGATTATTTTCTTCAACAAAAATACCATTTATGTTTGAATGAGTTTTATTTAATGATGTTTATCAATGAAAGCCGTGAAAAGAAACTCCGGTTACTGCAGCTACAGAATATGATTGGTCTTAGCCAAAGTGCTTTATCCCGTTTGGTTTCAAGACTTGAACAACATGATCTTCATCCAGTAGAACGAGCATGTTATGTTGAGGATAAGCGTAGTGTTTATGTTGTACTAACTCCGAGTGGCCAACAGCATATTGTTGACATTTTAAATGAGGTTAATCGGATCTTACAACAGTCGCTCTCAGAAAAAGATATTAAAAACATAAGATTATTTGCTGAATAGAATCCTATAAAATGCATTACTAAGTCTCTTCTATGAAGTTACCTTGGTAATGCATTTTTTCAAGAAGTTGCTGAAATCATCAGGTACTGTCCTTTTAATATCACTCTTCCAATTTTCTTTATAGGGATTGCCCCACAATAGAATTAGCTAACGAATTCAATAATGAAAGCGAGCGTTGATTCTTATTACAGAACCGCGCTCGCTTGTTGAAGATCCCGCTACATTAGGATACAAAAAACACTAACTGTAGTAAACTTATTATCATTTTTCCATTATCTGTTACGAGTGAGGTACGCTTTTATTTGACTACATATAAGATTACAAGCTGATTGGCTCGCCACCTGTCACCCCATAAATCTGACCTGTAATATAACTCCCTTCATCAGAGGCTAGAAGAACATATACCGGCGCAAGCTCTACCGGCTGTCCCGCACGACCAAGAGGAGTATTTTGGCCAAACTCAGGAATTTTCCCTTCCAATTGTCCGTTATCCAACTGCAACGGTGTCCAAATTGGCCCTGGTGCAACCCCATTAACACGCACCCCTTTAGAAGCAAAGTACGAGGAAAGATTTATCGTAAAATTGCTGATTGCACCTTTTGTAGCAGCATAGTCCATTAAAGAGGCGGATGGATTGAAAGATTGAACCGATGTGGTAGTAATAATCGCACTTCCTGGTTCCAGATGCTCTTCAGCAGCTTTTACGGTCTCAAACATGCTGATGATGTTTACTTTGAAAGTATCATGCACTTGTTTGAGTGTTAAATCTTTTAAGGTTGGCTGTGCAATTTGTTGCGCAGCATTCAATACGAGCGTATCCAAACCGCCAAAAGCTTCCACCGTTTTTGTAACAATCTCTGTCGCTGTGCCATCTTCCCGCAAATCATACGGCAACAGTAATGCTTTTCTGCCTGCTTTTTCAATTAAATCTTTGACTTCGTTCGCATCTTCTTCTTCACCAGGGAAGAATTGGATGGCCACATTTGCACCTTCACGTGCATAGGCAATGGCGGCGGCACGTCCAATTCCGGAATCGCCACCGGTAATCAAAGCATTGCGTTCTTCCAGACGATTGTATCCTTTATATGATTCTTCTCCGCAGTCAGGTTTAGGAATCATTTTACTCTGCAGCGCTGGAGTGTTCTGCTCTTGATCTGGGAATTTTTCTGTATAAAATTTTTTACGTGGATCGGTTAGATGTTGGTTTTTCATTATAACCATCTCCTGTCTTGTAAATATTTAAACCTAGAGATTAAAAAGTTCAAAAAGCTTCACACTTTACAAACTTTCTCAAACTAATCTCTCGTACATTTTTTACCCTATGATCATCATTTTAAACAGCTTCGTTTTTTACCCTTTTCAAAATCACTAATTAATAAGAGCTACTGTGTTAACACCATTACCAAACTCAAAAGAAAGACGCTCTCCTTATTCAAGGAAAGCGTAATTGAATAGTGTTTAGCTTTAATACAAATTATTATTTTTATTCGGAAGTGTTTTCCAAAAGTCTACTAAACATATAACACCTATTATTTTAAATATGCTATTACCTATTATAGAATTATGAATAGTAATTCCCCCGATAAAAAAACTACTCAATAATAACAGGAAAAAACCAACTAGAGTTTTCATAATTCCTCCAAACTTATTAAATTTACCCATAATATACCATATACCCGAATTACAGCGCGGTAAAATAAATTTTATTTATAGAGCCCTATATATAAATTAACATAGTTATCCATGTACATTGATAATGAGTTACTTCATTATATGGCCCTTTAATTGAATAAAGCACATTCCTTATTCAAGGAAAGCGCCAAATTGTTGAATAACCGTATTATTTATGGTTCTAAAACTTCTAATAGTGCCTTTATAAAACCTTACTTAAAATTCTCCATGTAAACCATCTACTTCACCAATCTTTTCTATGTAAATCCCTGTTTAGTTATAGTTTTTAGAGCATATATTCTCTCGGTCAATAATGGCTTTTAGTTTGTTTAAATAAGGGGTGAAGTTGATCTTTTTAAATTATAAATTCTAAATAATCCTAGCTGCAAATCGGCTTTCCATCGCTTCTTCTATAAAAAAGTAGTACAAACCATGGCCTTGGTTTGTACTACGAATGTTAATTTGTTTCGTTTTTTGATATTGTCAGATTTAACCATCCAAATATGATGGTAAGAACTGGGCTTAATAGGCAAAAGAAAGCATAAGGCAAATAGTCGATCACAGAAACGTTAAGCATTGAGGCAATAAATAAACCACAAACACTCCAAGGAACAAGCGGATTAACGACTGTACCCGCATCTTCCATTACCCGGCTTAAATTTTTCGGATGTAAGCCTAGTTCTCTATATTGTTTCTTAAAGGCTTCCCCTGTTAATAAAATGGATAAATACTGTTCTCCTACTACTATATTAATACCAATTGCAGTAAAGGCCGTCCCTGTAATCAATGCACCAACTGATTTTAATAAATTTTCAATTTTGTTTAGCAATGTTTGAATAATACCTAAAGCAAACAATAATCCACCCATGCTGAGGCTTAGCACCACAAGCATAATTGTAAAGAACATACTACTGATACCACCACGAGTTAAGAGTGAATCAATTACTTCAACCCCTGTTTCAGAAACATATCCGCTAAATAAAATTGCACAGTAATCACTAACTGATAAAGAAGTATGAAAAATTGATAAGAAAAGTGCTACAAGGGAACTAACAATAAGGGTTAAAAATGCCGGCACTTTTTTGAATGTGCAAACAATCAAGACGAGCAGTGGTACAATGGCATACCAATGCACAAAATTTGCATCTTGTAAACTAGCCTTATAGAACACAATTGTCGTGTTATCTACTCCTTCTACTGAAGGGGATAAAGTTGCATATAGGACACCGCTAATGAAAAACGCAGGAATCGTTGTCCAACTCATATTTTTAATATGTTCAAATAAATCAATATTGACAATGCTTGCAGCTAAATTGGTTGTATCTGACAATGGAGACATTTTATCGCCAAAAAACGCTCCAGATACAATAGCGCCAGCCGTCAAGACAAGCGATGCATCAATGGCTCCTGCAATACTTACAAAAGCAACCCCAATCGTCGCTACAGTCGTCAATGAACTACCAATTGCTGTACCAATAATCGCAGTAATGATAAATACAATCGCATAGAAGAAACTTGCCGATACGAGAGAAAAACCTATATATATAAGCGTTGGTATTGTACCGCTTAAAATCCAGCTACTAATTAGTATACCTATTAAAAGAAAAATATAAATAGCTCCTATTCCTGAAATGGCTCCAGATCTCATACTTTCTTCCAACACTTTAAATGGCACGCGTTTTAGCAAACCGTAAAAAATGAGAAGAATAATAGATAATAGAATAGGGATATGTGGTGTAGCACCAAACTTTCCTATCGAAATAGAAATGATTGAAATAACGATTATTAAAATGAATAATGATTCGAATACTGACGGTTTAGTTTTTGCCTCAATAGAAAACATTTGCTTACTCCTAGATGATATAATTTCACGCTTTAAACTTCAACGCTTCAACGCGGTAAAGTCATATATCATTCTAGCACGGATTTGCTAAATGTCAATAGAAGAAGAGATTTTAAGAAATAAAAAGATATCGGACCTTGATAGTATTCTATAGACGGATTTTACTTTGTAGTAGAGAAACTAAAATCCGGTTCATAAACTTTTATATTTTTTTCTATATGGAAAAAAGAAAAATAATAATATGAATCCGACTATTAAAGTTAAAAATGGAAATATGAAAGGGAAAAATAACGTAGGAATACCTTCCCAAGCATCTGTATAATAACCAACTGTATGAGGACCCACATTCCCTGCATTTAGTAGTTCTGTTTGTAACGCATTACGTTTTGTAAAACTAAAAGAATCATGGCTTAATGACCCACCTTCATCTAATGCATAGAGACTGTACATTAATTTTTCATCTGAAACCGAGCCAACAATATCTCCATTCGGCATTTCTTTTTTCAATTCTCTTGTTTTCTTCAAAAGCACAATAAATTGAGTTTTATCCTTCTTTTTATCTTCTAAAGTTAAATAAGCAAGCTCACCATAGTATCGATTTAACCCTTCTTCTTCTATCCTTATTGGATATTCTTTTAATGTATCTATTACCTTTCCATCTACTTTTACAGATAAATCTGCAATGCCAATTTTAAATTTATAGGGGTCTATATAACTTTTGCTTTCCTTTATCGTTTCCTCTATTTCTACAGTATGATCGTTGAAATAAAAAGTCGTATCCGTAGGAGGAAACCCTTTGCTTACATTTGTAATCGTGTAGAGTCCAACCATTCTTTGATTATGTATAAGCTCCATTATCATTTTTGATCCAATTGGCAAAGAAGTTAAAAATAATATCAGTCCCAATAAAAATAACATTAATCGTTTCATTGTTTATATTCACCTCTAGTTTTAACACCACTTTACACTTTCTTATATTGTTCCTATCCCCCACATTTACTAATTATATTTTCAACATATCATTATCTTAATCTTTAATAGAAAATCACCTTCTTATTAAAGAATTGCTCCCTCTAGTTAGTTATATAACTAATTTTGTTTACCTATTACCGGAAACATATAACTAATATCCTCTAACTCTTTTATGAAGCTTTCTAAATATGATTGGTCTGATACAAACTCGAAGGTAAGTACCGCACCACTTCCTACCGGATAGCATGTCTCTCCAGACCAACTTATATGACCTAATTTATTCATTTCACCTTCAAAATGTATAAAACCATCTAAGTTTTTCAATATTGCTTTTCCTGATAAATTCTTTTTCATCAACTTCAATTCATTTACAAAATCTCTAATATCATCTGTTCTTAAACTAGCATTAAAATCAACATAATAACCTGGAATTTCAACCTTTACTTTTGAATTAACCCAATTTCCATCCCAGTAATCCGTACTATTCGGATATTCCCTAGAAATGATATCGATTTCTACTTTCGTACTTTCACCTAATAAACGGAATTTCATTTTATCACCTTTATTTCTCTTTTTTAGTTAACTTCATTCCACTCCACTTTCTAAAATGGTGAAAGTCCTCTTATTACAATTAATTTCTGCCAATGCACCATATGGCAAAATACATTTCGGTTCAGTATGTCCGAAATTCAAATTATAAAGAACAGGCAAATCTACCAAATCATTTTCCTTCATGACAATTTGAATGACTTCCTTATATTCATCATAGTACTTCTCATCCTGCGGCTTTCCAAAAATGATTCCGTTTGTTTTTTGTAAAATACCTTGTGCAGCATAATTTCGCAACCAATATTTTATAAGATGCGGTTCCGTTTTTTCTTCAGATGTTTCAAAGAAAAGGATGCTATTTTCCCAGTACTTTTTCTCCGGCCAAATTTCTGTTCCTTTTGCAAACTCTAAAACTTCAATACAACCACCTATCAAACGTCCTCGTGCTACACCTGATCCTTGTAGTACTTCGTAACCTAAGTTTTTCTTTGTTGTACGGCGACGGTTTTTATTTTCTTCTATCCATTCTAAATGCTCACTTGTCCAATGGTTCGCTGGTTGAATTTCACCAATAACGTCATTTGAGAAGAGAGTTCGATTTACCATCTCAACCGTATAAGGATCCATGTCCACATTTTCAGCAAAATCGGTTAAGATTGCGGGACCATAAAAAGAAGATATTCCCCCTTTGTAACAAAATAAATGTGAGATGGTCACATCCGAGTAACCCATCAAAATTTTCGGGTTTTCACGTATAACATTAAAATCAATATAGGGTAGTAAACGAATGCTATCTTCTCCACCAATATTTGCAATGATACCTCGTATACTTTTATCCTTAAACGCCGTCATTAAATCTTCAGCACGAGCTTGCGGATGTTTATAAAGATAGTCTCCTCCCTTCAAACTATTGGGCATTGGTATAACCTTTAATCTAAAAACTTCCTCTAACCTCTTAACACCTTGTTCATATCGCCATCTTAGTGCTGGTTCACCTGCGCCACCCCAAGAAGGACTAACCGTCGCAATTTTGTCTCCCGGCTGCAATTTTTTTGGCTTAATTAACACATGAACCCCTCCTATTTATGTTTAATTTTAATTTCTATATATTTATTAAATTACCTGCTCTGATTCAACTATTTTGAACGAATATGAAATAAGTATAATTAATGGTTTTCCCTATTTAATTTATTAAAAGATAAAATGCACCTTGAAAAATAGATCAAGGTACATTTCAAATCGATTATTAAATTGGTGATAGTTCGCTTTCTGTTACCCATTTATGGTTCTTTACTTCTTCACCTGTTGTAGAAGTGTAATCGACCATATAGACAGTCGTTTGTTCAGCGGAATCAATTGTTGCTGTAGCTCCGTCCATCCCTTCCATATGCTTAGCTTTAATCTTTGCTTGTACACCTGGTTCTAACGGAGATTCTCCAGCTCCTTCTAGCTCTTCATGAATGACCCATTTATGATTATTTACCGGCTCACCACCATTTGTCGGAGTGAAAGATACTGTATATACCGTAGTATTAAAAGCACCAACTATCGTTGCTTCAGCTCCTTCCATCCCAGCCATATGATCTGCTTTAATCATTGCTTTACTTCCTATTGGAAAAGTTGGTGTTGTTGCTTCTTGTAATCCTTCAGGAATTTCACCATCACTAGAATGATTCATTGTGGAATGGTCCATCCCTTCCATATCATGGTTTTCTGTTTCAGTTGTTTCTGTATTTTCATGGGAATTATGCTTTTCAGTAGATTCTTCATTATTATCTCCAGCACATGCAGAAAGTGTTAATGCTGCTGTTAAAGAAATGATACCCATCATCAATTTATTTGCCATTCTACTTCCCCCTACTTTTTTAATCATTTATACAACTCGTTTTATTCCATTTTCAATAGATAGTTGTTTTAACTTATTAATTGATCTCTACCTATTCGCTTTAAAAATTTATAAAACGTTTCCCGTTTTTTTCCCTTCTCTGAATAAATAGCGATAATCTTTTCTACTGCTTTATATAATTCGTCGGGTGTTATATTTTCTAAAAGTAAAGAACCAACCTCAGCGTCTTTCCCTTTGGCTTTTCCTCCAACATATAAATTGTAACGGTTTCTTATTTTCATTACACCAATGTCGCTTAACATAGGTTCGCCACAACCAATCGGACAACCCGTATAGGCAACTTTTAAAGTAAAAGGTACAGCCATTCCAGCAATACGTCGATTTAACTCTTTTGCTACAGGCATTCCTTCTTCTTCTTCTCCCTTGCAAAAGTTACAAGTTCTTAAGCTCTTTACAAAGTTGCCAACCGGATAACAAACTAACCCAACACGTTGAAATTCTTCGATAATTTCTTCTTTTTTATTTTCAGGTATTTCAATATAAAGTTGCTGGAAAGTAGTTAACTCTATTTCTTCGCTTTCGTCCATATAACTTGAAATCATTGCAAGTTGTTTGGCGTTTAGTTTTGCTCCGAAGCCGATTCCCCCATTAATAGCAATTTTGATTTTCTCGCCCTCCACATAACCCCTCCTTCCTTTTTCTACCATACATTGGTAAGGTATATAATTTTGCTGACACTAGACGCATTAATAAGTGTTATTTCCCATTTTATTTTTTTAATTTCACTCTTTGTAAACGTAATGCATTTAAAACTACCGACCCGGAACTGAACGCCATCGCCGCTCCAGCAACCCAAGGGGCAAGAAATCCTGCTGCAGCAATTGGAATTCCAATCGTATTATAAGCAAAAGCCCAGAATAAGTTTTGCTTTATATTTTTCATCGTTTTACGACTCATTAAAATTGCATCAGCAATACTATTTAAGTCCCCTCGAATAAGTGTAATATCTGCTGCTTCCATTGCCACATCTGTACCTGTACCGATAGCCATCCCAATATTAGCTGTAGCTAATGCCGGAGCGTCATTAATACCATCACCAACCATTGCCACCTTTTTCCCCTGCTGTTGAAGTTTTTTCACTTCATTTGCTTTACCTTCAGGAAGCACTTCGGCAATGACTGCATCGACACCTACTTCTTTACCGATTGCTTGGGCAGTTCGTTCATTGTCACCTGTCATCATGATGACATTAATACCCATTTCTTGTAATCGACGTACAGCTTCACGAGAGGTTTCTTTAATCGTATCTGCGACAGCAACTAAGCCAGCGTACTGACCATTAATACCAGCTAGCATTGCTGTCTTACCGTTCTTCTCCAATTCCTCCATTGCTGGTAGAACAGACGTAACATTAATTCCGTATTGTTCCATAAGTTTACGTGTACCAATAACAACTCCTTGACCCGAGACGGTTGCTTGCACACCGAAACCAGGAATCGCTTCAAAAAACTGAATGTTCCCAAGTTCTATCTCTTTCTCTTGAATACCTTGAAGGATCGCTTGTGCTAATGGGTGCTCCGATTGTTTTTCAGCTGCACCAATCAATGATAAAAATGTTTCTTCGTCTTGACCTTTTGCTACTAATACATCTGTTAACACCGGTTTACCATGTGTAACAGTACCTGTTTTATCGACTACTACTGTATCGATGCCTTGTGTTTGTTCTAGATGCTCCCCACCTTTAAACAAAATACCAAATTCTGCCGCCCGACCTGAACCTGCCATAATGGAAGTTGGTGTTGCTAATCCAAGGGCACATGGACATGCAATAACTAATACTGCAATTAATACTTCAAGTGCTGGTGTAAACTCACCTGGTTGAACCCAAATCATCCAAACTAGGAATGTAAGGATAGCAATCCCCACTACGATTGGTACAAAAATTCCTGAAATTTTGTCGGCTAAACGTTGGATTGGCGCTTTAGACCCTTGTGCATCTTCAACAACTTTAATAATTTGTGCTAGAGCCGTGTCACGTCCAACTTTTGTTGCTGTCATTTTAATAAAACCATTTTTGTTAATTGTTGAGCCGTATAATAGGTCACCTGCTGCTTTATCCACTGGTAAACTTTCGCCTGTTAACATCGATTCATCAACGGCTGTTGTTCCTTCTACTACTTCACCATCAACTGGAATTTTTTCACCTGGTTTCACTAAAATTGTATCACCTATTACAACTTCTTCTAACGGAACTTCTTTTTCTATTCCATCACGAATAACGATGGCTGTTTTCGCTTGAAGCCCCATTAATTTTTTAATCGCTTCCGATGAACGACCTTTTGCTTTTGCTTCAAACAATTTCCCTAACAATATTAATGTAATTAATACCGCGCTTGTTTCAAAATATAGATGTGGGTCGTGATGTTCTCCTGCTGTAATAATAGCTTGATAGACACTATAAAAATAAGCTGCTGAAGTACCCATAACAACGAGTACATCCATATTGGCGCTGCCATTACGAAGTGCTTTATAAGCACCAACATAAAACTGTTTACCTATTATAAATTGTACGGGGGTTGCTAAAATAAGTTGAACCCATGGATTCATTAAGAAATTAGGTACATATAAGAACTCTGTAAAGGAAAAGTGACCGACCATCGTCCATAATAATGGTAAAGATAAAATCGCTGAAATGACGAATTTACGTTGTTGATCTTTAATATGCTTTTCACGGTGATCTATCTGTTCCTTTTCATCTTGCTTTTGGTGTGCACCATAACCAAGTTTTTCGACCTTTGCAACGATATCCGCAATAGTTACTTCTGAAGGATTAAATTCAATCGTTGCTTTTTCAAGGGCTAAATTGACATTTGCTCTTGCAACGCCATCCAATTTATTTAGTCCCTTTTCAATGCGTGTTGCACACGCTGCACAAGTCATTCCTGTAATTTCAAACTCCGCTTTTTGTTTCACAACACCGTATCCAAGTGATTCGATTTTCCTTTCAAAATCAGCTTCACTCAATTTTGTCGGATCATATTTAATGGATGACTTCTCAAGAGCTAAATTGACCGATGCTTGTTCAACACCTTCCATTTTATTTAACCCTTTTTCAATACGTGTCGCACACGCTGCACAAGTCATACCTGTAATTTGGATATTCGCTTCTTTTACTTTACTTGCTTCAGTACTCATAACTTTTACACCTCTCTTTATACCTATATAGGGTATAATTTAATGAAAATGAGAGAGTGCTACGAAAGCACTCTTACTCTACATCATATCCTTGTTCTTCAATTGTTTCTTTAATTTGCTCTAATGAAACTTGAGATTCATTAAAGGAAACATCCACTAAAGCTTCGTCAAGGTTCACACTTACTTGGTCAACACCTTCTAATTTACCAACGCTTCCCTCTATAGCTTTAACACAATGTCCACATGACATACCTTGCACGTTTAATGTTACATTTTTCATAGTATCTTCTCCTTTTCATGTCTTTTGAATACACCATAGGGGTATGTTTCGTTTAAAAAAATTTATTTTTTCATTAACTTTTGTATCGTTACAACTAACTCGTCGATTACTTCATTATCACCTTCTGAAAGCCGATCTACTACACAACCCTTTATATGTCCTTCTAAAAGAATTTTTGCTACACTATTTAATGCAGATTGTGTGGCGGAAAGTTGAGTAATCACATCATCACAGTATACGTCCTTTTCTATCATACCTTTAATGCCTCGAATTTGACCTTCTATACGATTTAATCGAGTTGTCAAATCCTTTTTCACACGTTCTGGATGATGACTTTTTCGACAAGAGGTACTATTATCATCAGTATGACAAGCTTCTGCTTTCACTGAGTTATCCATCTATTCACCCTCCTAACTTGCATTCATCATAACATACCCGCAGAGGGTATGTAAAGTGATAAATATTTTATACTTATTCTCCCCCTCTCTATAAGCTTTATGGAACAGTTTAATAACCAGTTATTCCCCATCATTTTCTAAAAACAAAACGAGCACCGTTTTGACAATATGGTGCCCGATTTACGAAAAGTTTTAGTCCATAATTTTTACGAAGTATTCATGGTTGAATCGAATAAAATCACTTATTCTCTTTATCGTAAGATTAGCTATTTCATTAAATTTGGAATACAAAGGTTGAATCGATTTCGAAAGTTCCTTATTATTGTTCAGGTCCTCCCGATTAACAACAAACTTTTCCAGACTGCTAGGCCCGCTATATCTTTTAAGAACCGATTCCGTTTCTTCTAGAAGTTGGTACATGGTCCCTTCCCCAAAAAACTGTAGTCCAGTTTTAATTGCAGACCAAATTTTTGGTTGAGCTATAAAATAAGCACTCCACCAATAGAACTCAATTACAGATTCAATTGCATGATCATAATATATATGAAAAACAAACAACGCTTTTTGCCCAGACGTTAGTTCTTTATAAAAATGTACTTTTTCCATCGTGCTATTTTCTTGAGCCATTCTTTTTTTATACTCCAATATTAATGGTTTAAAGCAAGCATGAAATAAAGCTTCATCGGCTAAAGAATCGAACTCTTCTCTTTTCATTATAACGAGCATTCAAATATCACTCCCTTCCAATTATTATAAAGTAATTGAAAGGTAAATTGATAATGTTAACCATAATTTCACAGTTTTCTTTCAAATTGATAATTTGAAGGTATTGTTGAAATGAACAAGATTTGTTTTTAGTACTCAGAAAAGATGTCTGTGACTAGTCATGAGAAACGTCAAAAAATCAGATACTCGTAAGTTATTGATTAGGAGCAAATTGTTGTAACTCGACTTGAAGAAGTAATCGGATTTGAGCTCTCTCCTATTATTATGTTGTGTACCAATGTGTTGCAGTCATTTGAAAGCTATTCGTTCTCAATGGACACCACCTTTGGCAAACTAGTTCTATCATTATTTTCCAAATGAGTAGACTTATAACATTTAGATGCTATTTGAGGTGTTAACATGAATATAGAAAAAAGATTATATGAAGAAGCAGTAGCACTAATAGAGAAAAGATACCCAATAGGTTGGGGCGGAGCTGCGGCAATGTACACAACAGACGGAAAAATCTTAACAAGTGTCGCTCCTGAAATTATTAATGCTTCAACAGAATTATGGTTGAAACAGGAGCTATATTAGAAGCTCATAAACTTGATACTCAAATTACCCATTCTATTTGTGTAGTAAGAGATAATGAAAAATCTGAATTTAAAATTCTAACATCTTGTGGGATATGTCAAGAAAGACTTTTCTATTGGGGACCAAACGTAAAAGTGGCTGTTTACACTCCTGAAAGAGATATTCTTTTTAAAACATTGGAGGAAGTTCAGCCTTTCCATTAGTATAAAGCGTATAGTTAATAGGTGAAAAAACTTAAATCGGAACAAGGGAACCCAAACAATTATGGAGTTCTTTTTCATTCATCTAATTATAAATAATAATAAAAAGATGGTTCAATTCGACCATCTTTTTAAATGATAAACGTATCCACTTTTAAATAGCTTTGTTTCTATTTTTTAAAGAATAATCTATGAAGCTGAATAATTATTAATGGTACAATTGCTAGCCCATAAATGGTTAACAATTGCAGTTGGTCTAGCATTGCTACATCGAATAATCCTACTATTAACACAACATTCAATAGTACAAACCCGATAAGAAAGGCAATCCACACCGAAAGATTCGAGAATAGGCCAATTTTAAATAGCGATTCTCTTGAACGACAGTTAAAGCCATGGAACAATCTTGATAAACATAATGTGGCAAAGGCCATCGTGCTGGCAACCATCGTATCACCTGTTGCTAACCCTCTTTGAAAAGCGATAATCGTGACAGCAGCAATAAGTAATCCTTCTAATCCTATTTGAGTAACAAAGCTTTTATTTAATAAAGGTTCATGTATTTTTCGAGGTTTTTCTTCCATCACCTTCTTACTATGGGGTTCTAAACCGATTGCGATCGCTGGTAAACTATCTGTTAGTAGGTTAATAAATAATAAGTGTACCGGTGCAAATGGAGAAGGTAATGCAAAAAGTGTTGCGTATAAAACTACTAATATCGCTCCTGCATTTCCAGACAATAAAAACTTAATGGCATTTTTAATATTTTCGTAAAGACTACGACCGTTGGAAATAGCTTTAACAATCGTTGAGAAATTGTCATCGCTTAATATCATCGATGAGGCATCTTTGGCAACTTCTGTGCCCATTATTCCCATTGCTACCCCGATATCAGCTTGTTTTAATGCTGGACCATCATTGACACCATCGCCAGTCATTGCCACGACATTCCCTTTTTCCTGCCAAGCTTTAACAATACGTATTTTATGTTCCGGTGATACTCGTGCGTAAACGGAGTAGTTTTCAACTTGTTCTCTTAATTCTTTATCTGATAAATTTTCAATTTCTTTACCTTCAATTGCTTCAGAAGGGTCTTTTAAAATGCCGATTTGTTTTGCAATGGCAGCTGCCGTTATTTTATGATCTCCCGTAATCATCACCGGTTTGATTCCTGCTTTAATACAATCTGCAACAGCTTGTTTTGATTCCTCTCGCGGCGGGTCCATCATTGCGACTAAACCAATAAAAATTAATCCATTTTCGTCTTTTTTGCCAATTTTAGTTGAATTCACTTCTTTATAAGCTAATGCGAGTACTCGTAACCCTTCGTTAGAAAAATTACTATTGATTTGTTTAATAATTTCTAGTTGTTTGAAAGTAATATTGGATACTCCTTGAGAAGTTCTAATTTTCACCAAACGGGGAAGCAGTACATCTACAGCTCCCTTTGTAATCATAATAGTTCGGTTGCCAACTCGATTAACAGTACTCATTAACTTACGGTTCGAATCAAAAGGTATTTCATCAAAACGTTCAAACTGCTTGCGAATATGAAGTTCATCGATGTTATATTCATTTCCTAAATGTACTAGAGCTATTTCTGTTGGATCTCCAATTTCCCGATCGCTAAACGTAACGGAATTATTACATAATAAAGCCATATGCAGAAATGTATGATGAAGTTCGTTACTAATTTGTAATTGGTCATGTTGAATAACTTCATCGTTAATTAATACCTTTTGGACTGTCATTTTATTTTGAGTCAATGTCCCCGTTTTATCTGAACAGATTACTGAAATGCTACCAAGACTTTCAACCGCATGGAGTTTACGGACAATGGCATTTTCCTTTGCCATTTTTTGAGTTCCAAATGCCAACACAATGGTTACAATCGAACTTAATGCCTCCGGAATAGCCGCAACTGCTAAGGAAACTGCGAACATAAATGAATCAACAAGCTCGCGACCACGTAAAATATCCAAGCCAAAAATAATTAAACAGATGATAATAATTCCAATGGCAAGACGCTTTCCAAATTGTTCAAGACTTACTTGAAGGGGTGTTTTCTTTTCTTTAGCACTATCTAGTAAATTTGCTATCTTACCAATTTCAGTATTCATACCAATTGACGTTACAATTGCTTTACCGCGGCCATTTGTAACAAAACTACCTGAGAAAACCATATTTATTTTATCCCCAAGTGCTACTTCTCTTTCATTAATAACTTGTGTCATTTTTTCGATTGGCAGTGATTCGCCTGTTAAAGAACTTTCGTTAATTTGTAAACTATGGCTTTCAATAATTCGACCATCTGCACTAATATAATCACCGGCATCTAAAACAAGAATATCCCCAACGACAACCTCCTTTGAAGGGATTTCAGTAACTTGTCCATTTCGAAGTACTTTTGCAACAGGGGCTGCCATTTCTTTTAAACTATCTAATGATTTTTCCGCTTTAATTTGTTGAACAGTGCCAAGTATAGCATTTAAAATGACAACAACTAAAATGACAATGGAACTTTGTACTTCCCCTAAAAATACAGAAATAACAGCGGCAACCATTAAAATAATGACTAAAAAGTCTTTAAACTGTTCTAGAAAAATTTGAATTGCACTTTTTCGTTCGCTCTCTTCAATTTCATTGTATCCATATTGTTTCTGTCTTGTTCGCACTTCATAATCCGTTAATCCTAGATGGTTTACTTCTAGTTCATTCATTACTTTTTGAACAGGTTCTCGGTAAAATTCTGTTGCATTCATAAAAATATCCCCCATATCCATGTATTTCGTTTTATCTCATGGCAAATGAAACTATTCTGTTAACATTTTATGATTTCTAGTAAGACAGAAGGATGCTATCCTTTCACTCAAATTTCCCTTAAAAAAATGACTTTCTGATTCCTAACTATTTTCAAAATGACTAGTTACTTTTATATCTATCTTTCATTTATCGCAACCATCTTTCTGTAACGTACAATAAATTATATGTATGAGAAAGATAAATATGTGAGATTATTTTCAAATGGAATATAGAATAAATGCCTAGTATAGAAGTACATTTTCTCTACTTAGAAAGGAACAATATGTTTTACATAGTAATAAAGGCTGCTCTAGAAGATTGAATACTAGCTTCTAAAACAGCACTTTTTAAAACATATAGTTTCTTCTATTACATTTTAAATAACCCGATTAATATAAGGGCAATACCTGGTAGAATAGAAAGTTTTTTAACCCAGTTCATCTTTCTAAATATTAAACCGATGTTGATGCCTACTATGACAAAAATAACACTCGAAACCGTTACGACGATAGAAAATAAAATCGGAGGTAAATCAATCAACGCCGCGCCAATACCAGCACCGAAAGAATCTAATGACAATGCTAGCCCTAAAAACAACGCTTCGATACTACTAATACTTCCCGAACGATCAAAATCTGCTTCTGTCGGCTTTTTTAATATTTTTATCATTAGTCCTAATCGTTTCATTTCAAATTCAATAACTTTTATTTCCTTTTTACTTAATTTTGAAGTACTGTCGGACGTGAAAAATTGATATAGAACCCATATCCCAATAACTACTAAAATAATCCCGCCTACTCTTTCTGCAGCTTCATAGGATATAAACAATTCGATTATCGAACCGATTCCCATAGCCAATAATAAAATGATGAAAGTGCAAGAAAAGATGATAAAGAACGATTTTAACGGTATTTTAACCTTTCGCATTCCGTATGTTAACCCAACTGTAAAACTATCAAGACTAACTGCAAAGCCTAATAGCAGTAAAGATAATACGTCACCCATGTTTTACTCCTTTCATACGCCATTACCTATTTATCGTATGAACTGGCTTATTAAAGTGATAATGATTAGGTTTACTGATTTGAATACATAAGTACTTTAAGCCACAAAAAAGGCGAACAACCTGTTAAAGTTGTTCGCCTAAATTTTAACCCCAAATCTCTTTCGAAATATCGACAATATACTTCAGCTTTGCCCATTGTTCATCCTCAGTCAGAATATTTCCGTGATGAGTAGAGGCAAATCCACATTGTGGACTAATACATAATTGCTCTAATGGTACATATTTTGTTGCTTCTTCTATTCGCGCTTTAATATTTTCCTTATCTTCTAATTCTCCGTGTTTTGATGTGAACACGCCAAGTACTACTTGCGGTCCACCATTCGGGATATATTTTAACGGGTCGAAATCTCCAGAACGGTCATCATCATATTCCAAGAAAAATCCGTTTACTTTTTCTTTTGCAAATAAAGTTGGGGCAATTTTCGCATAACTTCCTTCAAACGCCCATTTAGAACGGTAGTTTCCTCGACATAGGTGAGTCGTTATAATAAGATCTTCTGGTTTATCTTCTAGTACTCCATTTACAACACGAAGAGCTAAGTCGATTAATTCTTCACGAGAATAGCCGCTATCATTAAATGGAATTTCAGGCGCGTTCAACCCTGCAATATATACATCATCTAATTGTAAATAACGGCAACCTGCATCATAAAAAGCTTTAATCGCATCGCGGTATGTTTGGATAATATCCTTTGTATATTCTTCAATATCTGGATAAATTTCTACATTTCGAATACCGGCATTAAACAATTGGTTTGGGCTAGGGATTGTTTGTTTTGCAACTGCTCGATCACCGACAATGTCTTTAAACTCAATAAAATCTTTTATATGTGGGTGATCCGGGTTAAAGGAAATTTTGCCGATTACCCGCACATCGTATCTTTCCGTTTCCTCCCCTTTAAAGGCGAAACCATGAGCTGGAACATATCCTTCTACTCCATTTAAATGTTCGAGAAAATCCGTATGCCAAAATCTTCGGCGAAATTCTCCATCTGTAACAGCTTGTAGGCCGACTTCAATTTGCTTATCGACGATTTTTTTAATTTCTTCTGTTTCAATTGCATGTAATTCTTGCTTTGTAATATTGCCTTCTTGAAAATTCTTTCTTGCCTTATGAATTCTTTCTGGGCGTAATAAACTGCCGACATGATCTGCTCTAAATGGAGCCTTTATAAGTGTTTTTGTCATAATGTAATCTCCCTCTTTCCTTTTATTCGCTTGATGTAAAGTAAGTGTAGCATAGGGAAATTATTATAACGTAACACATAAAATCTATTTCTTGCTATAGCTTTTAACTATAACTACTGCAGCTCTTCTTCGATCGATTCTTTTAAATATTGAATATACGTATGAGCCAACGTACTATTTGTGACGTTTTTATGGGTAATATAGCCAACATGGATTTGCTCATCCACCTTTAAAGGTACAGCGATAATGTCTTTACTATTTAATTTGTGACTAATCACCCCAGTTGAAATGGTATAACCATTTAAACCGATTAGTAAGTTAAATAAAGTTGCCCGATCCGTCACCCGGATATTTTTCGGTCGAGAAAGGGTGCTAAGAATCTCCTCTGAAAAATAAAAAGAATTGTAATCTCCCTGCTCATAGGATAAATACGGATAAGGGTCTAAATCGGATAATGTTACATAGTCTTTTCTAGATAGCGGATTTGCTGAACTAATAAACACATGGGGATTTGCTGTAAATAGCTCATGGAATTGTAAATTTCCTTCCCGTAAAAACTTGTGAATAACCTTTTTATTAAATTCATTCACATATAAAATACCAATTTCACTTCGTAGATTCTTGACATCATCAATGATTTCATATGTCTTCGTTTCACGTAAACTAAATTCATACTCCTCTGGACTATATTCTTTTAATAAACGTACAAAGGCACTTACCGCAAATGCATAATGTTGAGCAGATACTGAAAAGTGTTGTTGCGGAGATCTTGTATTCGTATATCGATTTTCAAGAAGTTCTGCTTGCTCAACGACTTGCCTAGCGTACCCTAAAAATTCTGACCCTTCAGGCGTAATCAAAATCCCTTTATTTGATCGCAAAAAGATTGTTATCCCTACTTCCTCCTCCAACTCTTTTATAGCATTGGAAAGGCTAGGTTGACTAATAAACAAATTTTGCGCTGCTTTGTTAATTGAGCGACTTCGAGCTACTTCTATCACATATTTTAATTGTTGTAACGTCATATTCCATCCCTTTTCTTTCCTATTTATGTAACTAATAAAATTATACTTTAAATGCAAATAATAGAATACCTTATCAAATTATTCATTCTCCCAAAATGAAAATAGATATAAGAACTGTGGTAATTTCATAAAAATCGAACCACGCTATTCCAAATTTTCTACAAAAAAAAGAGCTCAATTTCACCTGTGGAATTGGGCTCTTTAACCGTAGCATATAATCATAATCGAATTTCTAAAAACAACGATTAATAATTAAAATAGTCTATTAATATTCCCCTTTAATGACAAAAAACGATCCTCGAATCGTTCCAGCTAATTTGGACTTTTGTCTGGCAAATTTAAACTTTCCTTCTAACTCCTTCGGTATTTCCATCCCTTCCGAAAGTTTAAAACCAACCGCTCGTTTCTTTGGGTCATCCACTGTATACATAACGTTGATCGCAAGACCATCTTCATAGAAGACGTAGGCAAACTTAATATTTTCCACTTGAAATTGTGATGTTTCTAATGGCTTCGCTGCAAACTCGATATCCCGCTCTTCTTTTAAAATTCGATTCACATAATCAAGGGTTTCTTGGCTTTCACTAGCTGGAACAACCGTAAATTCATGCTTGTATTTGTTCATAAAGTAACGGGCTTCATTAGCACGTAAACCAGCTAATGATTCTACTACAGGTGAAGATTCTAATCCAATTGTAGACACATTTTTAAAATCAACAATAGAAGTCATTTCCATCCCTCCGGTAATTTTATCGTCTGACGACAGGAATCCAAATTTCGCCAAAAACAATTCCATCGCGCTGTCCCATCTCAACCGTTGCATTTGGTCCACCGACATAGGCAAAATCCTTTGCTTCTGGCAAGACTTGACCAAAGGCAATGCCTGTCAGTTGGTTATTCAATTCATTAATAGACGTTCCTTCGCCTTTTACAACGAGGTATTCCCCTTTAGGGAATTGAATTAATCTCGATTCGCCTAATTCCGGTGCCTCCTCTTCTGTTATAACGCCAGCATAATACATCATCTTGTTATTGACCGCCTCATTCACTGCAAAAATGTAATCATTCGTAGCGATGGCTTTTAATGCATCGAGTTTTCCATCTTCGCTGAAATTTTTCCAAAAATCTGCTTTTTCTTTGTTAAAACCGGCAAAATCTGTGTAATTGCTTTTTAACTCAGTTCCAAAACCTAAAACGATAAAACTTTCTTTTTCTTCTAATTTGTAATTTTCCATTTTCATAACCTTCCTTTTTTTAAAATTAATCAAATGATTTTGACTCATTCACTTGATACGTTTATGATAAGCTTAAATCATGTCAAAAAATGATACTGTTTAGGAGCCGAAATGAAAAAAGTTGAACGAATTAATATTATTATGCGGTATATAAACAACCGCGCCCATTTTACAATTTCTGAACTCATACAAGAATTCAACATCTCTCGTTCGACGGCTATTCGAGATATTCGAGAAATTGAGGCGATGGGGATGCCACTTGTTGCTGAAGTTGGCAGGGATGGGGGCTATTTTGTCATGCACAATTCTGTCCTTCCCGAAGTTCGGTTTACAGATAATGAAGTGAAAGCCCTTTTTATTGCCTTTATGGCCACAAGAAATCAACAACTTCCCTATCTAACAAGCCGACAATCTTTAGCTGAAAAATTACTCGGCTTAATTTCAAAAAATCAACAAGATGATCTTGTTCTGTTAAATCAAATTTTACTATTTGAAGGAACCAATCCAAATAATCCTGATTTACTGGAGCTATCTGATCTCCCCCACCCTATGTTGGAAAAACTCATTCAAATCTTACTTTTGGAAAACTATTTACAGATTACCATGAATGAAGAGGATGGCGTGAAAACTTATCCAATTTATCTTTTGCACCTTTATAAAGAAAAAAGCGTTTGGATGATTGAAGGCTTTAACTTAAAGGAAGAAAGAAAACAAATTTTTCCTGTCGACAATCTCACCGATGTCATTGTCTATCCTTCGAAAAAAAGAGTAAGTAGGAAAAAGATTTTAGAAAAATTAAGGCATCAGGAAGAAGTATTCAACCTTGTCCTTGAAATAGGCCCTAAAGCAATCTCCCAGTACAAAAAGTATCATCCTTTTAAAGTTTCAATTTCCTATACGAATCCTTACCAAACGACAGCAATTTTAAAAACTTTTATTAATGTAAATAAAACAGAAGACCTGATTGAATTCACAAATTGGTTACTTTTCCTTGGCACAGATATTAAAATTAGAGAAATGCCAGAAGAAGTGTTAGAGCTTATAAAAGAAAGATACTGCTTATTCTTTCCATAAGTACTGGCTTTGCTATTTCCAATTTATTACTCTATTATTAGTCGGAAGAGCTAAAAAATGAATCGGTTACACTAAGTTGGACAGATACTATAAGGGCTAGTAGACTAAACATACTAACCTAAAGGGAGCCTGCTATTATGCCACGTCAACGTCGAACTTTTACAACAGAATTCAAATTACAACTAGTAAAGCTTTATGAAAATGGAAAGTCTCGTGCAGATATCTGTCGAGAATATGAAATAACG
>NZ_JBIQFG010000035.1:0-34060 GCF_045369345.1 Ureibacillus sp. 179-F W5.1 NHS
TTTTTTTATGCAAAGATAGAATTACAGAAAATTCAGATTTCAATTAGGTATTGAATTATTTTAATGCGACGCTAGTGAATCGGTATATGAAAAATATTTAGTTTCATCCAAAAGTATGGAGTTGAACTAAATAAAGCGGTCATCGAACAAGACATTATAAAGGCCAGCAATACATTTTGAATCCATTTATTCATACTACTCAACGTCCATACCTCACTTTCTAGTAATTATAACTTTATTATAACAACAATTATATTATTATAAAGTAGTAAAATATGACACTATAAAAGAAAAACATCTATAAATATGGTTTCCCATACTTATAGATGTCAGTAGTTTACTCTAAATATCCCGATAACAATTTCGCATAAGGAGAATCCGATGGTAAAATAATCATTGTATCTTCACCAATCGTCTGTTTATACGACTCTAGCGTTCTATATAAAGAATAGAACTCAGGATCGACCGAAAAGGCTTTATTATAAATTTGAGCAGCTTGAGACTCCCCTTCCGCTCTAATTAAAGCGGCTTCCTTTTCAGCAGCTGCAAGTAATTCTTTCACTTGTCGGTCCGTTTGAGCTTCGATACGATTTTTATCAGCATCCCCTTCTGACAAGTATTTTTGTGCAATCGATTCCCGTTCAGAAATCATCCGTGTATAAACAGACTGTTCGTTTTCCTCAGGTAAATCGGTACGACGAATCCGTACGTCTACTACTTCAATTCCGAAATTCCCACTTACTAAAAGTTCATTTACTTTTTTCGTTACTTGTTCATTAATACTACCTCGAGATGAATTTTCATCATTAATAATTTCGTCATAATTTAATTGACCAAGCTCATTTCGAAGGACCGAATAAATGAACTCCTCCATACGAGATTCCGCATTAATTAACCTACCAGAATTGGAAATAAGCGCTTTCGGATCTGTCACTCTCCACACCGCATAGTTATCAATAATAATTCGCTTTTTGTCTAGCGTGTTAATTTCTTCTTCCGTCATATCATACGTCATTAAATTTTTCGGTAAAGTTGTAACACTTTGAATAAATGGTATTTTAAAGTTTAAACCAGGATCTTCTTCATATTTCACCACTTCACCAAATTGGCGAACGACGCGGTATTCATTTTCCTTTACAACATAAACATTGGCAATGAGTATAATGAATACAGCAAAAATGGCTGTGAATAAAATGGCTGATTTGGCAAATTGACGACCATTAATAGGTTGTTTGTTGTTTTTTTCCTTTATCACCTTTGCCGCTTCTATATCAACGACATTTTTTTTCTTTTTATTGCCAAATAAAGCTTTAATAAATTTTTCTAAATCCCCATCATATTTGTTGTTGCTCATTGTTTATCACTCCCTTCAGACGCTTCTGCTGTCGGTTCCGGTGTTTCTTCCGTTTCCTTTACAGGAGAAGTTGTTGTCGGTTGTAACGGTAAATATTTCAACGTTTCACCATCATCATTCATAATGTAAAGTTGAGTATTTGGCAGCACATTTTCCAACGTCTCGATAATTAATCGTTGACGTGTTATTTCTTGATTCCCTTTATATTCGGCATATAACTTCTTGAAAATTTCTACTTCCCCTTCAGCTTCCTGGATTCGGGCAACTTTTTCCCCCTCTGCACGGGAAATAATCGCATCCTTTTCCCCTTCTGCTTCACTTAACTTTTGGTTTTTATATTTTTCCGCTTCATTCGTTTTCGTATTTTTCGTTTCTCGGGCATCCGTTACCGCTGTAAATGCAGCACGAACTTCATCATTTGGTAATTCCACGTCTTGTAATTTAACACCTAAAATACTTACGCCTATATCATATTTTTCAATGAGGCTAACTAGCAAATTTCGCGTATCGGCTTCAACATCTGCCTTCCCATCTGTTAAAGCATCATCAATTGTAGAACTACCTATAATAGAACGAATAGCACTGGACGTTGCATTATGTAATATTTGTTTTGGATTTTCTGCATTAAATAAATATTTTTCTGGATCTGTAATTTTCCACTGAACGACTAAGTCTGTTAAGACGATGTTTTCATCACCTGTTATCATTTTCGTTTCATCATCGTATGCCTCAATTTCGCCATCTTCATTTTGTTCATAGCCGAATTGTAAACTGTATGTTTCTTTTGATAGAACTTCAACCTTTTGTATTGGCCACGGCATTTTAAAATGAAGACCTGAATCTGTTATTGTTTCATCTGCATTACCAAATGTAATAACAACCGCTTGTTCCGATTCGTCCACTGTATACCAAGAAGTGAACACAACGACTAAAGCGACTGCGGATAGCAGAATTAGACCTGTTAATAATAACGTTCGCTTTACACTCATTTATAATCCCCCTTATTTTCTAAAGGTGTATCATGAACCTTTAGTTAATTTACGGACGATTATGTAAAAAGTTTCAATAAAAGTACTTGTTTTCCCCTTTAAAACAACGTATGAAAACAAAAAAATGCCCCAACAAATTGGGACACTTCCTTCAGGGACTTCTTATGAACTTAAGCTAATTACTAAATTTGAAATAGGGGGGGTTTCTGTTAATCATCATATCGTTCGAATATGAATTTACAATAACAGTTTTGTAAATAAATTGTTAATTACTCTTTTTAAGAGGAATATACACTTTCATACACGTACCTTTCCCTACTTCACTTTCCACATTTATTTTCCCGAAATGGGCTTCAATTAAATGCTTAACGATGGCAAGGCCTAACCCAGTGCCGCCCGAATTACGACTACGAGCTTTATCCACTCGGTAAAACCGTTCAAAAATACGGGCTATTTCATTTTTTTCAATACCCATTCCTTGGTCTTCTACTTCCACAATACCATACTCTTCATTTTCCTTTATTCGAAGGGTAACGGTAGTATTTTCAGGAGAATAAGTGATGGAATTAGCAATTAGATTTGTAAATATTTGAATTAGGCGATTGAAATCACCCATAACTGTAACATCTCGAACAATATCTACGTCAAATTGCATATTTTTTTCATCTAAACGCGGACTAGTCAATTCAACAGAACGTATTAAAACCTCTTGTAAACTCGTCGGCATAAGATTAACAGAAAATCCATGCTGTTCAATTTTCGATAACTCTAATAAGTCTTGAATTAACATTTGTAGACGATTACTTTCTTGATGAATAATGTCTAAAAAGGAAAGAAGCATTTTTTCATCTTTAAAAGCACCATCTAAAAGGGTTTCAGAAAAGCCTTTAATCGATGTAATTGGTGTTCTTAATTCGTGGGAAACGTTCGCAACAAAGTCTTTTCGAATTTGTTCCAGTCGAATTAGCTCCGATATATCATGCATTACGATGACAACACCTAACCATCGGCCATGTTCACCTACTACCGGTGCACCGTAAACTTGTTTATATTGGATCTCTTGATGAACGACTACTTCCACTTGTTTTCTGTAAGGCAACTCAGTTAAAAAAACATGGTCTATAAACTTTTCTAATTCTTCCGGCAAACCTAACGTTAAAAAGTTTCGACCTTTTACTTCTTCAATGTTTAAATCAAAACCATTTAAAAATTGACGGTTAACAATTGATACGGTCGCCTCCCGATCAATCATAATGAGAGCACTACCCATATTTTCAATCAATGTGTTTAACCGCTCTTCTTCAATTTCCCGAGTTTTTTCAATTTCTTGAAGGTTCCTTGCTAAACTATTGATAGAATTTCTTAGTTCTACAATGCTCTTTGGACCTACTGCATAAGCGCGCGCACGGTAATTTCCTTTTGTTAACTCACGAGCAGTTTGCGTAATATTTTCAACTGGATCTAACAAATTTCGAATTAAATAACTAGCAACGCAGCCTATTAATACTAATGAAACGAGCAATAAGAAAGTAATAATATAATTAAAATGCCTACTAATGTAGGCTATTTCCTCTTTATTTAAATCGATATTCGTTTCCGTTGAAAAGTTTTGAATAAAAAAAGGGAATAGCTGACCTAAAACGAAGCCAAGGACAGCTAAAATTGAACCGGTTAATATAATAAAAATCAAAAATAATCGGTTACGATAGGAATTCATAGATTTTTTGGCTCCTCGAATTTATATCCAATCCCTCTAATCGTTTTAATAAACTTCGGTTTTCGGCTATTTTCCTCGATTTTGTCTCGTAAATGACTAATATGTACGTCGACAATTCGAGTATCTCCAGCAAAATCATAGTTCCAAACAGCACTCAACAGCTGATCTCTCGTTAACACACGGTTTTTGTTTTCTAATAAATATACGAGTAATTCGAATTCTTTTGGTGTGAATTCTAAAGGCTCGTCGTCTAAAAGTGCTTCAAAACGGTTTGGATAAACTTGTAATTTACCATATTGATAAACGGTATTTTCAGGTTCATCTTGATCTTGATGTTGCATAGGTGTAAAACGACGTAAAACCGCCTTTACTCGTGCAACAACTTCACGTGGACTAAATGGCTTCGTCATATAATCGTCAGCACCTAGCTCCAATCCTAACACTTTATCGAATTCATCATCACGAGCAGTTAACATAATGATCGGAATATTTCGCTTTTGACTGCGCAATTCTTTACATACTTCCATACCATCCATCGTCGGTAACATTAAATCTAATAATATTAAATCTGGTGAATGTTCGATTGCCATATCTAGTCCTACTTTTCCATCATGGGCAAGTAGCACTTCATATCCTACCCGTTCTAAATTGTACTTTAATAAAGTTGCAATTGATACTTCATCTTCTACCACTAAAATTGTTTTTGACATAAAGAACCTCCAACGTCGATTTGAAACCCCCATTTCAAATCAGTAAGCCACACTTCACTAATGGGGAGGCAATACTTTTATAACTCCTTCTAATACCTGTACATTTTTATCTTTAGAAGCATTTACATAAATATCTACTACATTTTGGGTAATATCAATATGATGAACTTCTAATAAGATTTCTATCGTTTCGTTATGATAGACCGGTTCCAAATAAATTAAATTTTGTTCACGAACATGGGAACCAGGACCAGGCATATGTTTCGATATAGCAGAAGTAATGATTCCATTTAACATGATTGTCGGTACAATCGGCTTTTTAAATGGTGTTTCAAGAGCATAATCATGTTGAATATAGAGTGGATTACTGTCATTTGTTAAGCCTAAATATAAAAGTAAATCTTTATCCTCGATTTTTTCAGTTATTTGTAACTTTTCGCCAACAGTAATTTCATCAATTTTCTTTCCAAGTTTTATACCCTTCCGTAGCAGCAATTAAGCAACCCCTTTATAGTGAGATTAATTTCATAGTATCAATTATTTCAGAAAATAACAATATTATATGGAAAGTTGAAGTTAATCAGAACATTTCAAAAATATGCCTTTTCGACAAACATGCTACTTTAGAATGAGAAGAGAATATGTAATAAATCGGATGTGATAAAATAGGAGACTTATTAAATCCTTATTATATAGGAATTTACCCCCTTATTGACAAAATTCTGAACTAAAATAAATAAGGGTAGCTATTCGTGCATAAAGTAAATGAATACTACTTTATACACAAAAGCTACCCAATTATTCATATTGTTAGAAATCGCTTATGGAGAATTAAAGGTTTTTAATTAATTCATTAGCGAATTCAGAACATTTCACTTCTGTTGCACCGTCCATTAAACGAGCAAAGTCATAAGTTACAACTTTAGAAGCGATTGTTTTTTCAACAGATGCAGTCACTAAGTCTGCAGCTTCTTGCCATCCTAAGTGTTCAAGCATTAGTACACCTGAAAGTAATACTGAAGATGGGTTTACTTTATCTAATCCAGCATATTTAGGAGCTGTACCGTGTGTTGCTTCGAAGATTGCATGTCCAGTTACATAGTTAATGTTAGCTCCTGGTGCAATACCGATACCACCAACTTGCGCAGCTAATGCATCAGAAATATAGTCACCATTTAAGTTCATTGTAGCAACTACGTCGAACTCTTTTGGACGAGTTAAAATTTGTTGTAAGAAGATATCAGCGATAGAATCTTTAATGATTACTTTACCAGCAGCTACAGCTTCGTCTTGAGCTTTGTTAGCAGCTTCTACACCTTCAGCTTCTTTAATTCTGTCATATTGATCCCAAGTGAATACTTTATCGCCATATTCACGTTCAGCTAAAGCGTAACCCCATTGTTTGAATCCACCTTCAGTGAATTTCATGATGTTACCTTTGTGAACTAATGTTACAGATGGACGGTTATGTTTAATAGCGTACTCAATTGCAGCACGTACTAAACGTTCAGTACCTTCAACTGAAACTGGTTTAATACCGATACCAGAAGTTTCTGGGAAGCGGATTTTGTTAACACCCATTTCTTCTTTTAAGAAGTTAATTACTTTTTTCACTTCTTCTGAACCTTGAGCATATTCAATACCAGCGTAAATATCTTCTGTATTTTCACGGAAGATAACCATATCTACATCTTCTGGATGTTTTACTGGAGAAGGAACACCTTCGAAGTGACGTACAGGACGTAAACATACATATAAATCAAGTTGTTGACGTAATGCTACGTTTAGAGAACGAATACCGCCACCAATTGGAGTTGTAAGAGGTCCTTTAATAGCGATTAAGTATTCATTGATTTTATCTAAAGTTTCTTGTGGTAACCATTCACCAGTTTGGTTGAATGCTTTTTCACCAGCAAGTACTTCTAACCATTCAATTTTCTTTTCACCGTTGTATGCTTTTTCAACAGCTGCATCGATTACACGAGATGCTGCAGCCCAAATATCAGGACCAATTCCGTCACCTTCGATGAAAGGGATTGTTGGGTTATTTGGTACTTTAAGTACACCGTTTTCTACTACAATTTTACCGTTAGTCATGAATGTTGCCTCCTAAATTCATAAGTCTAGAACCGTATTTGATCAATTACACCTTAGGTAACTAATTCAGATTTCATATCTTAAATCGATAAAAAATCTGTAACACCCACAGGAGCCAATTGCCATAAATTAGTCGGTAACATACCGACTAATTTATGAAAAATACAGTCCTAGACAATTTTAGCATATTTTTATAAAATTATCGCTCATCAATTGGGACATATTTTTGCATTCCAGGTCCAATATATTCTGCACGAGGACGAATTAAACGATTGTTCGCATATTGTTCTAAAATATGTGCAATCCATCCAGATGTACGAGAAACTGCAAAAATTGGTGTGAATAAATCATGTTCAATTCCTAATGAATCATATACAGATGCAGAGAAGAAGTCTACGTTTGCAGGAAGACCTTTTTGTCCAACAATCATGTCATGAATTTTCACGGACATTTCATATAATTCTGGTTTACCAGTTAATTTTGTTAATTTTTCGCTCATTACACGTAAATGTTTCGCACGTGGATCACCTTTACGATATACGCGGTGACCGAAGCCCATAATTTTTTCTTTGTTATCTAATTTATTTTGAATATAAGATTCAACGTTTTCGATAGAACCGATTTCAGATAACATTTTCATTACTTGCTCGTTAGCACCACCGTGTAAAGGACCTTTTAATGCGCCGATTGCAGATGTAATACCAGAATAAATATCTGATAAAGTAGCTACACAAACACGAGCAGTGAATGTTGAAGCGTTTAATTCATGGTCAGCATGTAAAACTAATGCTTTGTTGAATGCTTCTACTTCAATCGGTGCTGGTTCTTTACCGTGTAACATATATAAGAAGTTAGCAGCATATCCTAATTCAGGTTTTGGTGCAATTGGTTCTAATCCTTTACGGATACGAGAGAAACCAGTTACTACAGTTGCAATTTTAGCTTGTAGGCGAATTGCTTTACGGTAGTTCGCTTCTGGAGACATGTCGTCCGCTTCTTCGTCATATACACCTAATAAAGATACGGCTGAACGAAGAGCTGCCATTGGGTGTACTGTTTGTAATGGATAAGATTTGAATTGATCGAAGATTGCTTGAGGTACTTCAGCATTTTCAGCTAGAGCCTTTGTTAACTCGGCAAGTTCATCTGCTTTTGGTAGACGAGTGTGCCAAAGTAAGTAAACAACCTCTTCAAATGTAGCATTTTCAGTTAAATCATCAATGTCGTATCCAACATATGTAAGTGTGTCGTCGATAATTGAACTGATTTTTGACTCTGCAGCTACAATACCTTCTAAACCACGTGTTGCTGTCATAAAAAATCGCTCCTTCTTAATATTATTAGTTTGTAAGTGCTTTCTTTCTTTTCTATATAGCACCTAAATGTTCTGCTCATATGAACCTATAAGTAAATCGCTTACACGACTATTATAATAAATTTTGACGGCTTTGTGAATGAAATTAGATGAAATTAAGAAAAAATTGATTAGGGAAAGGAAAAAAGGATTAAAAGAGAAAAAATTGAGTTGAACGAGATTAGATATTACATAAATTGAGGTGGATTACTTTGCAAACGAACAAAATCAATACTTTTCCGTTTAAAAATAACATAAAATATTTAGTTTTAATTGTTTATTTTATCCTTTTATGGTTAATATTACCCGTTTCTTTAGCAATCTTTTTCGGATATTTTTTATATCCCGTCATCAACTTTTGTCATAAGCGATTAAAAATACCATACATATTAAGTGCTATCCTTATATCTATATTAATCTTCATGGCAACATATTCATTTTTTTATATTACCGTTCAAAGCATCATCTCTATTTATCCTGAATTAAAGGTACAAGTCGAAAACTTAGATATTTTAAATTCGGGAAATCATATTATGTTAGAGACGATTTTTAATAAGTCCCTATCCTATATTGACACTGCTATAATGGGACTAGCTAATATTTTACAAGATATTTTATCTTATATTATTGAGTTATTTATTTTCTTAGTAGCCTTTTTCTTTTCTATATTTGAATCGAAGAAAAATCGATTATGGTTTTTTATATATGTTCCGAAACAATACCGGGAAGAATGGAAGAATTATTTTAAAAAAGCAACAAGTCTTTTCGGCTATTTCATTTACGTAGAATTTCAGTTATTTGTTATTACATTCATTTTATTAAGTTGTGGACTGGCTTTGTTACAATTTGAAAATCCGATTAATAAATCCTTTTTAATTTCATTAGCTGATGCTCTACCATTCTTTGGGATAGGACTATTTCTTATTCCGATCGCTATTTATTTCTTTTCAATCGGCGAAAAATATTTATGCTTTGCTCTGATCATTTTATATATTTTCATTCAAATAACACGACAAATTGCAGAATCTTTATTGTGGGCATCTACCTTCCACTTGCGAACGGTCCACACTTTCTTTATAAGCGCAGCCTCCATTCTCCTATTTGGCTTTTACGGAATATTACTTAGCCCGTTTCTACTATTAATTGCTGTTAAATATAAGCAAAAATCTATCTACGAATAATGAAGACTTGTCCATTTCTCATTCTTTTCCGCAACCATAAATAAATAGCCGGTTTAAACCACTTTCTTGTAAATGGAATGACCAATAAAAAGCCTAAAAGGTCTGTTAGAAATCCTGGTAATACTAATAAAATTCCACCTATAAAGATTAAAAAGGTATCAATCATCGCATGTCCAGGTGGTTCACCTACAGATAAACTATTTTGTATATTTTGCACGGACTGAAGACCTTGTTTTTTTGCAACAGTAATACCGATGATACTTGTTAAAATGATCAACAATAATGTGTTAAAGACACCTATTCCTTTTCCAACTAATATAAAAATAGCAATTTCCAATAAACCGATTGCTATAATAAAACCTAATATCTTTCTCAAAATAATAACCCTCCATTTTAAAGAGTATTCTTCTTTCTTATACGATTCACTCTATTAAAAGTTTCATCTCCATTCTTTATCATTTTAAAAAGGAGAACATCTCTCCGTTTGAGATGCTCTCCTTTCATTTAATCGATCCATTAATCTTTAAAGAACACTAGCATGCCCTTTATAAATAACACCTGTTTCTGCATCCATTGTAATCTCTTGACCGTGTTTAATAATCGTTGTTGCCTCTTTAACCCCTACGATAACAGGAATGCCTAGACTTAAACCGACAACTGCTGCATGGCTTGTTAGGCCACCTTCCTCCGTAATAATTCCTGCACATTTTTCAATATTTGGCATCATTTCGCGATCCGTACCAACAGTGACTAATATTTTCCCTTCCGTATTGTAGCTTTTTGCCTCATCTGCGTTTTTCACAACAACCGCATTTCCTACAACGGATAATTTACCAACACCTTGGCCTCTCGCTAACAAGTCACCAATTACATGGACTTTCATTAAGTTCGTTGTACCTGCTTCACCCACTGGAACACCAGCTGTAATAATTACTACATCCCCATGATCAACAAACTGATGCTTCAATGATGCGTCAACAGCTAACTCTAACACTTCATCTGTTGTGGACACTTTTGGTGTCACAATTGGTGTTACACCCCAAACTAGAGTTAATTTTTGAGCTGTTGATTTAATATTTGTAATGGCAATAATCGAAACACCAGGACGGTATTTTGCAATCATTCTAGCAGTAGTTCCGCTAGCTGTTGGTGCAAGAACCGCTTTTACTCCTAAATTAATGGACGTATAAGCAACCGCTTGTGAAAGGGCTTCTGTCATTGTAGAGCCTTTTTCTTTGCTACGAGTTGTAACAATGTTGCGATAATCTAATGAGTTTTCTGTATACTCGGCAATGTTATTCATAGTACGGACAGATTCTACAGGATATAGACCTGCTGCTGTCTCGCCAGAAAGCATTATCGCATCTGTACCATCAATAATCGCGTTGGCAACATCGCTTGCCTCTGCCCGTGTTGGACGTGGATTACGTTGCATAGAATCTAACATTTGTGTTGCAGTAATAACCGGTTTACCAACTAAGTTACATTTTTTAATTAACGATTTTTGTACTAGTGGTACGACTTCTGCAGGAATTTCTACACCTAAGTCACCGCGGGCAACCATTAAACCATCGGATACTTCGATAATTTCATCAATATTATCGACCCCTTCTTGGTTTTCAATTTTAGGGATAATTTGAATATGGCTACCACCGTTTTGTTCAAGTAATTCTCGAATTTCAAGAACATCTTTTGGCGTACGAACGAAGGAAGCAGCAATAAAGTCGACTCCTTGTTCAATACCAAATAAAATATCTTGCGCATCCTTTTCTGTAATACCAGGTAGTTTTACAGAAACACCAGGAACGTTTACACCTTTTTTATTTTTTAGCACACCCGCATTTTCAACAATCGTATGGATTAATCCCTCTTCCATATCCTTCGCTAAAACACGAAGTTCAATTAAACCGTCATCTAAAAGAATTTTGTCATTTTGGTTTACATCTTCAATTAACTGATCATAAGTAACCGAAAAACGTTTTTCATTTCCTACTACTTCCGTCATGGAAATATCGATGACTTGTCCTTGTGTTAAATGTAATTCACCATTTTCCATTGTATGGGTACGGATCTCAGGACCTTTCGTATCAAGTAAAATCCCTACTGTTTTCCCTAACTTTTCAGCAACATCACGAATCGTTGCAATTCTTACAGCATGCTCTTCATGACTACCATGGGAAAAATTCAACCTTGCAACGTTCATACCAGCATTCATTAATTCTGCAAGGATTTCTGGTGATTCACTTGCTGGACCGATTGTACATACAATTTTTGTTTTTCTCATATATTATTCTCTCCGTTTTTTATTATATTGACAGTTCTTTTGATAATGAATATAACGAAAGATCTGCTTTATGTTTTTTTGTAAATGCATCTTCTAAATCATAATCATATACTTGATGATTTTTTATACCTACTGCTCTTCCACCTTTGCCCTCCAGTAATACTTCCACTGCCTTTGCACCAAGGCGGCCAGCTAAAACCCGATCTCGAGCAGAAGGCGAACCTCCCCGTTGGATATGTCCTAATACAGAAACTCTCGTTGTAATATTTCCCTTTTCTTTCAAAAGTTTTGCTAGTTCATTTCCTGACATTACACCTTCAGCAACAATAATAATACTATGTTTTTTGCCTCGGGAAACACCGTGCTGTATTCTACTAATGATATCATCGATGTCATACTCTTCTTCAGGTATTAATATTGATTCAGCACCTGCAGCTAGCCCTGCCCATAAGGCAATATCCCCAGCATCCCTTCCCATTACTTCCACAACAAAGGAATTTTCATGACTCGTTGCAGTATCTCGAATTTTATCTATCGATTCGATAACGGTATTTAATGCTGTATCAAAACCAATTGTATATTCGGTACCAGGTATGTCATTATCAATTGTTCCTGGTACGCCAACACAAGGAAATCCTTTTTTAGTTAGAGCCAATGCACCGCGATAAGAACCATCTCCCCCTATTACAACAAGACCTTCTACGCCCGCTTCCCTCATTTTTTCAATACCTTGTAGTTGATATCGTTCTTCTTTAAATTGTGGACAACGAGAAGAAAACAACTTCGTCCCTCCTCGTTGGATGATGCCTCCAACAGAACCTAAATCTAACAGTTCCATTCTACCTTCAATAAAGCCTTCATATCCATGATAAATCCCCATGACATCAACACCATGGAAGTTTGCTTTACGAACGACCGCACGGATAGCTGCATTCATTCCAGGTGAATCTCCCCCACTTGTTAAAACGGCTATTCTCCTCATCGTTCTTAAACCTCCTAATATTTCCTCATATTAAACACATTAGCATAAAATGAAGACATTGTAATTATTCAAAGCTACTTATAACGATACTTTTACAAAATAGCAAATTATTACGAAACAAGATGGAATTTTTATCAAAATTTAAGAAAAATAACGATTCATACTTTTATTTTACCCTTATTACAAAAAAACGACAAAACCCATTTTGGATTTTGTCATTTTTATTTCAGACGAGCTCTTTCCAACCATATAAAGTATGGAAATGAAAATGAAATTTATTCATGAAAAGCGCAAACGCTTTTTGATTATACTTCGTCTTCTTCTTTAAACTGACCGATTTTTCGAAACTTTTTATAACGATCTTCGATTAATTCTTCTTCCGATAATACATTTAATTCTGCTAATGCCTTTTCTAGACATTCTTTTAATGATGTTGCTTGAACGTGAATATCCCGATGCGCTCCCCCTGCGACTTCCGGAACAATATCATCAATAATGTCCATATTTTTCAAATCATATGCAGTGATTTTCATCGCTTCTGCTGCTTGTTTTGCTAAAGCTGCATCTTTCCATAAAATCGATGCTGCCCCTTCTGGAGAAATAACAGAGTACGTAGAGTTTTCAAGCATATAAATTTTATTAGCTACCCCTAAAGCTAATGCTCCTCCACTTCCCCCTTCACCAATAACGATACTAATAACGGGTACTTTAAGTCCTGCCATTTCAACTAGATTTTTTGCTATGGCTTCACTTTGTCCGCGCTCTTCTGCTGCTTTCCCAGGATAAGCACCTTTCGTATCGATGAAACAAATAATTGGTCGTTTAAATTTTTCCGCTTGCTTCATTAAACGTAAAGCTTTTCGGTATCCTTCTGGGTGGGGCATCCCGAAATTTCTTCGAATATTTTCTTTTGTTGTTTTCCCCCGTTGGTGACCGATAACTGTTATCGGTTGTCCATTAAAACTTGCTATTCCCCCAACGATTGCTTCATCATCCCCATAGAAACGATCGCCATGTAACTCGATAAAATCTTCAAAAATTTCTTCTATATAATCCATTGTCGTTGGACGTTGGGCATGTCTTGCAACTTGTACCCGATCCCAAGGCTCCATATTAGAATAAATTTGCGTTTCTAATTGTTTTAGTCTTGTTTCTAACGTTACAATTTCATCAGACATATCCACATCTGCATTTTTAGCGATTTCTTTTAATTCATCAATCTTTTCTCGAAGTTTTACAATAGGTTCTTCAAACGCCATTGATTTAGACATGAGATATGCCTCCTTTACGATGTAATCTCACAACTGTTGCAAGTTTATCGCGCATTTCTTTTCTATGGAAAATCGCGTCCAATTGTCCATGGGCAAGTAAAAATTCTGCCGTTTGGAAATCATCCGGTAATTTTTCGCGAACAGTTTGTTCAATAACCCTTCTACCTGCAAATCCTATTAATGCTTGGGGTTCTGCAATATTTAAATCACCTACAGAAGCAAAACTTGCAGAAACTCCACCAGTTGTAGGATGGGTCATAACGGATATGAATAACAATCCTTGATCACTATGTCGTTTTAAAGCAACACTCGTTTTCGCCATTTGCATAAGGGAAAGAACCCCTTCTTGCATACGCGCACCGCCACTAGCTGTGAAAATAATGAATGGTACTTGCAATTCTGTTGCTTTCTCAATTGCGCGAGTAATTTTTTCACCAACGACTGAACCCATTGAACCCATACGGAAATGGGAGTCCATTATAGCGACAACAACTTGTTCCCCTTTAACACTTCCTTTTCCCGTTAAAACAGCTTCATTCAATCCTGTTTTTTGAGAATCGATTTCGATTTTCTCTAAATAGGATGGAAACTTTAATGGATTGGAAGTTCGAATGTTGTCATCAAAGGCTTCAAATGTCCCTTCGTCAATAAATATAGATACGCGTTCCCAAGCGGTCATTTTATAATGATAATCACAATTTGGACAAACCTTTAAATTCTGTTCTAATTCCTTCGTTAAATAAATTTTTTTACATTCAGGACATTTTGTCATTAAATCTGCGGGAAAGGAGTTCTCTTTGTTACGATCTACAATGACACCTTTTTGTTTCTTTTTGTTAATCGATAATAAACTTTTAATTGCCACTGCTTTTCCCCCTTAATTTTTTTAAGTAACGAATCCAATCATCGTATGCTTCCAATGCTTCCTTTTCATAGCCTAGTTGCAATGATTTTAAAAGAATTTGTAGCATCGTTTTTTCTTCTTCTGTTGTCGTTTTCTTTAATGGTGTTGCACTATATGCCGCGAGTTGTATCCAAATTTTTAAAGCTAATCGATTACCAGAAGCGATTATGAGTTCCCTCAATAAATGATCTCGAACTACTTCATGTTCCACTTCTAGTTTCATGAACAAACTTTCCCAAACAGGTAAACTTCTTAAAGATTGATTCGAACAAATAATGCGAATTGCTTCCTTTTCATGCATCCTTCTTGTCGTGTGGACATCTTCCACCGCTTTATTTTCTTGTAATATAAAGGACGCTAATATTTCGACCAATTGATTCGAATGGATGGAAGCTAAAAATGTACCTCCTCCATGTCTCGTTTCAATAAGTCCAAGCAATTCTAAACTTCGCAATGCTTCTCTTACAGATGAACGACCAACATTCAACCTTTCAGATAACACACGTTCTGATGGAAGTTTTTCTCCTGGCTGAATCCCCTCGTGTTTAATTAACTCTCTCAGCTGTTTGACAATCTCTAAAAATACTTTTTTGTTTTCCTGTTTTTTATCCATAAGCACCTCGCAAGACAATAGGAACTAAAAAAAGACACTATCGTTCAATATTATCAATTACGCCTTACGTAATTGCGTCCAGATTTTGGACTTATGCTTGTCACATAAGTCTACCCCTTGACAAAATCTGTAAACTCCCGTTTATACGTTTAACATGGGACCAATTAATGAATGGGCATTGTTAAACTAAATCACATAACAAACATAAAGTGGTCTGACCACTTTTAACCTATCCTACATGATGTTTCTTTATTTGTAAAGAAAAAAACTGTGCAACGTTGCACAGTTTTTACAATGACTTCTTAAATTTTATATCATTATTGGCTATTAGTCATCGTCTTCACTTTTATTTGTGTATTACCATTACGATAATCTATTACCCCTTCAACATAAACAATTCGGTCTTCTTTAACCCAGCCAATTACTTCATTGTACGTTTGGGGGAACAATGTAGTCGAAACCGTTCCAAATTCATCTTGGAGCTGGATGAATGCCATTAACTCACCCTTTTTTGTACGAATTTGACGGATTGATTCAATCATGCCTACTATTTTGACAAATGAATTTGGTCTTAATTGAACTATAGCTGCCGTTGTTGCATTGATATCCTGCCATTTAGCTCGCTCCAATGCAACAGGATGTTCGGATAAATAAAATCCGAATGTTTCTTTTTCGAATTGAAGTTTTAATTTATCCGGTATTGGACTAGCTTCCACATACTTTGGTTTCCCGAAAAGTAAAACTTCCGAAGAAAACAAATCATTTTCCTCTTCATTTGGCCGAACTAAAGAGGCATGTTTTTCTGCCGCTTCCACCGTTGCTAAAAGGGTTGCCCGATCTTTTCCGAAATCATCTAAAGCACCGGATTTAATAAGAGGTTCAATTGCTTTTCGATTAAAATGACTGCCGCTTAAACTAACAGCTAAATCAAATAAATCTTCAAAAGGTTGTTCTTTCAACTTTCGAAGGGCAACAATTTTTTGTAAAAAGGGTTGGGGAACTCCTTTAATAGCTGATAAACTAAATCGAATGTTCCCACCTTCAACCGTAAAAATTCGCTGACTTCTATGAATGGACGGTCTTAATATACTAATGCCTTTCTGCTTTGCTTCTAAAATAAGCTGGAACAGTTTTTCTGGATTACCCGTTGCATTAGTCATTAATGCTGCATAGAAGTTTGCTGGGAAGTTCGCCTTTAAATAAGCCATTTGATAAGAAATAAAACTATATGCTACCGCATGGCTTTTAGGGAATCCGTAATCGGCAAATCGAACGATTAACGCATATACTTCCTTCGCCACCTGTTCTGGATATCCTTGACGTACAGCACCTTTTACAAAGGCCGATTGCTGTTGTTCTAATACTTCCCTTTTCTTTTTACTTACAGCTCTTCTCAGTAAGTCTGCCTGTCCAATTGTAAAACCAGCAAACAAATGGGCAATTTGCATAATTTGTTCCTGATAGACAATTACGCCATAAGTTTCCTTTAATATAGGCTCTAACACCGGATGGGGCATGACAACTGGTTCTTTTTTTGCCTTTCTTCTAGCGTAAACAGGTATAAACTCCATTGGTCCCGGACGATAAAGGGCATTGACAGCCACAATATCTAAAAATTCTGTAGGGGCAATTTCCTTTAACGCATTTTTCATGCCGTCTGATTCCAACTGAAAAATACCCGTTGTATCCCCTTCCCTTAACAATTGGAACGTTTTCGCATCATCCAGTGGAATTCGATTAAAATCGATCCACTTTTTATGTGTGTAATAAATCGATTGACGAATCGTTTCTAAAATCGTTAAGTTCCGTAACCCTAAAAAGTCCATTTTTAACAAACCAACTTGTTCCACTTCCTGCATCGGCCATTGGGTTAAATAAATCCCATCATGACCTTCTTCAATCGGTACTACTTCCACTAAAGGCATCGGACTAAGAACTACCCCAGCCGCATGGGTAGATGCATTTCTCGGTAAGCCTTCCAACTTTTTCGCTGTTTGGAACCACGTTTTCCGAATATCGTCTGCTTCGATCCATGTTCTAAATGGTTGTGAGCTTGTATAAGCCTCTTGCAATGAAATACCTAATTTGTTTGGGATTAGCTTGGAAATCATCGCTAATGTATCACTTTCGAAATTAAACATTCTCGCTACATCACGGGCTACAGCCTTCGCCGATAAAGTACCGAATGTAATAATTTGAGCCACATGTTGTTGTCCATATTTTTGAGCAACATATTGAATAACATCTTGCCGTTTTGTATCAACAAAATCGATATCAATATCCGGAAGGGTTACCCTTTCAGGATTTAAAAACCGTTCAAATAATAAGCCAAATTGTAATGGATCTACTTGAGTAATATGAAGACAATAGGCTACAAGGGAACTGGCAGAGGAACCCCTTCCAGGACCTGTTAAAATGTTTTTACTTTTTGCAAAATGCATAAAATCAGACACTATTAAAAAGTAATCAGCGTAGCCCATTGAATTGATAACTTGTAATTCATATTGCAATCGTTTTCGGTATATTTCATTAGGCGTATCCGTTTGTAAACGTTCCTTTAACCCTTCAAAAGCCTTTTCAGTCAGCACATCTTCCGCCCTTTGCCCTTGTTGTAAAGGAAACTTCGGCATAAAATATTGCTCCTTTGTTAGTTCCACTTGGCAATTTAATAAAAATTGTCTGCTTTCTTCTAACCATTGGGGGGTATCCTTAAACCATTCCCGCCACTCCATTGCAGTAGGCATATATTGATTTTCTTGCTCTATTTGAGTGCTCTCATTTAATTTCACGCCAGTTTCAATAGCCCGGGCTACTTTATAAGCAAAATAATCTTCCCGATTCATATATAAACATTCATGAATCGCCATACATTTTATTTGCAATTGATGACTTAGTTGTACAATTTGCCCTTCGAAGGAAGAAACCATCCCTCCACTACGAGAGATCCCCATATAAAGATTCGAATGGAACGTTTCCACCATTTGTTGAATAAAAGAGATGTATTGTTCCTTTAGTAAACTTTCTGATGTTGGGATGACGACGGCACATCCTTTTGAATAAGCTGCTAACCAACGCCACGGTAACAGTTCATCTTCTCGAATGGATATGGCACTACTAATTTTTAATAAATTTTTATAGCCACCATCCGTTTGAGCGTAAATTAAGAGAGGTAATGAATGATCCTTCGAAAATTGTACTTGGACAGACAATCCAACTACTGGATGGATTCCTGCTTGTTTTAATGAATGCCAAAAAGGCAAAAGCCCGTACAATTTCGTATTTACCATTGCACACGCTTCTGCCTTTTGGGATTGTAAAAAAGGGATGAGCTCTTCCATACGAATTGTACTTTTTAATAGATCTGCACTTGTTCGTATTTGCGGATATACGACTGTCAAACTTCATCCCTCCTATATTAGTTATAATTTTGACAAAGCACTTTTAAATCTTCAATTAATCGTTCCGCTTCTTCCCATGAGTACACGGTTGCACCAGATGCTAACGGATGGCCACCGCCATTATACTTCTTCGCCAACTCATTAATAATAGGACCCTTTGAACGTAATCTTACTCGAATTTGATTCTCTTCTTCTACGAATATAACCCATGCACAAACACCTTTAATATTGCTTAAAGAACCGACTAACAAGGAAGTATCAGAAGCAGTGACGTTGAATTTATGTAAAAGATCCTTCGATAATTTAATCGAACAAGCCCCGTTTTCATCCATTACAAAGTTTTCATACATATAGCCTTGAAGATGTAATAGATTAGGTTCTTTTTCGTACATTCCATTAAACACTTCATTGCGATCAAAATTATACTTAATTAACTGACCTGCAATTTCAAAAGTACGGACGGATGCACTCGGATATAAAAAGCGACCAGTATCACCTACGATACCTGCAAAAATTAGTCGAGCAGCATTATCTGACATTTCCCAACCTTTAGATGCTTGTCCTTCAACGAATAATTCATAAATCATTTCACTGCAAGAGCTGGCATTGGTATCAACCCATAATAAATCACCGTAAGCATCGTCGTTTGGATGGTGATCGATTTTAATTAAAAAATCGCCCTTTGTATAGCGGGCATCATCAATACGATCTGTATTAGCTGTATCTGTTACAATCACTAATGCATTTTCAAATACATCGTCACTAATGCTATCTGGTGTATCTAAAAAAGTTAAGGATCGGTCATGCTCACCAATTGCATAAACCGTTTTATTTGAATAGTTCTTTTCTAGCAATCTTTTTAAACCCATTTGAGACCCGTATGCATCTGGGTCTGGACGAACATGTCTATGAATGATAATTGTATCATATTGTTCAATTTTGTCGATGATTTGTAATTTCAAGCGGATTTCCCCCTATAGCTACTATTTTTTGTTGGTTGTGTTAGCTTTTTTAATAAAAAATCGTTACAATAATGAAGGCACTACATACATATAGCAATTGTTGCACCTTAATGGGAGGTTAAAAATGTTAAACTATATTTTTGTATTTTTTATCGTTGTATCCTTTGTAGCTTATTTTTATTATAAAACGAGACAATTTCGTTCCACATTACCGATTCGTAAAAAATGGTACAAAGCAAAAGCTGGCGTTGCCCTAGGACTCTTTATCATGGTATTCGGCTTAAATACTTGTATCATTTATCCTACCCTCGTTGGATTTATGATTGCAGCCGTATTCATCCTAGTTGGATTTATGGAAGCATTTGCAAGCTACAAACGAGTTCGCCACGAAGGACAATTCGTAAAAGAAGAATACGAATTAAACAAATAAGTAAAAGGAAGCAATATACAAATCGGTGTATATTGCTTTTTTATTGAATGATTAACGCTCTAATAGTTGGAACATCATCATCGCTTTTCCAACTAAAGTCGTTTCATGGAAAACATCGAAGTCCATTTTTACGAATTTACGACTCATATCTAAAATATGAGGAATAACCGTTAATACGCTTTCCATTTGAACCGGTTTAATAAAGTAAATGGTCATATTTTCTGCCACTGCATCTCCACGTTTTCTCCGTTTCAACGCAAAGGCTCCAACTTCTGAAAGTAATGTCGTAAAGGCACCGTAAGAAATCGCACCAAATTGGTTCGTCATTTGTGGGGTTACTGTAAATTCTACGACCACATCTTCTTCGCCCATTACTTTCATTTCACTTTTAACTAAATCATCAATTGTTTCACCATGTTGTGGTTGTCTTTGGGCATGCTGTAACGCCTTTAATACATCTTGACGACTAATGACTCCTTGCAAAATACCGTCTTCATTTACAATAGGTAATAAGTCAATACCTTCCCAAATCATTCGATGTCCTGCCGAAGCAACACTCGTTTTCATTGAACCGGAAATTGGATTTTTCGTCATCACTTTATCGACCGTTTCATATTCCGATTTTCCAATAACATCCTTCACTGTAATCATACCGACTAATTTGTTAGCATTCGTAACGACAGGGAATGCACCGTGGGTTGTTTGTAAATTCAATTTGTGGAAATCTGCTATTGTATCGGTAATTTTTAACGAAGCAGTTTCTTCAATCGGCACATAAATGTCTTCAATTAATAAAATATCCTTTTTAATTAATTGGTCATAAATAGCCCGATTGATCATCGTTGCTACAGTAAACGTATCATAACTGGACGAAATAATTGGCAGTTCTAATTCATCTGCCAATCGCTTATTATTTTCCGTTGTATCAAAGCCACCTGTTATTAATACTGCTGCTCCAGCCTTAAGGGCATTTTCATGGGCTTTGAATCGGTTCCCTACAATTAAAAGATTTCCTGCATCTGTGTATCTCATCATATCTTCTAATTGCATAGCGCCAATGACAAATTTATTAAGGGTTTTATGCAATCCTGCTCTACCACCTAATACTTGTCCGTCTACGATGTTTACGATTTCAGCGAAGGTTAGACGTTCGATATTTTCCTTTTTCTTCTTTTCAATTCGAATCGTCCCAACCCGTTCAATGGAACTAACTAATCGACGATTTTCCGCCTCTTTTATTGCGCGATAAGCTGTACCTTCACTTACTTGCATTTCCTTCGCGATTTGGCGTACAGAAATTTTGTCACCAACGGGTAACGATTCGATATATTGTAATATTTTCTCATGTTTTGTAGACACTACGATCACCTATTCCCATCTATCTTTCCTTGCCAATAGTGTATCATATTTCAATTATGTATAGAAAAAAAGAAAGTAGCCTATTCCAGTTTGATTTACATACAAACTTTCCATTACCTTTCGCTACTTTCTTTTATAACTTCCATTTCTATTCGATTTATATCGGAAAATTATAATTCTACTTTTTCACCTGGATTTAAAATTTGAACTTTACTATTTTTTACTAAATCAGCAAAGTGCTTTGGATCCTGTTGAATGACCGGGAACGTATTGTAATGAATTGGGACTACTGATTTTGGATTTAGCAACGATACAGCATAAGCAGCATCTTCAGGCCCCATTGTAAAGTTATCACCAATCGGTAAAAAGGCTACATCAATCTCGTTACGATCTCCAATTAACTTCATATCACCAAAAAGGGCTGTATCGCCAGCATGGTAAATTGTGAATCCTTCAGCATAAAATAAAATTCCTGATGGCATACCTGTATAAATAATTTCATTGTTTTCCGTTACATACGATGAACCATGGAAAGCTTGTGTAAATTTCACTTTCCCAAACTCAAATTGATAAGAACCACCAATATGCATTGCATGCGTATTGACCCCTTGCCAAGATAAATAATCGGCAAGCTCATTCGGTGCTACAACTAGGGCATTATTTGCCTTCGCCAGCTCAACTGTATCACCTACATGATCGTTATGACCGTGGGTTAATAAAATAACATCCGGTTTTTCTTCCTCTACTTTTAAATCTGTCGAACCGTTTCCACGAATAAAAGGATCAATTAAAATATTCGTATCATTTGTTTTAATTTTAACTACTGAATGTCCATGATAAGATAATTCCATTATTTATCCTCCTAAAATATGATGTTCAATTTTACTTATTCCGCTTTTATAAGCTTTTTTCCTTCTTTTTGCTATACTATATAAAAGTGTTAAAATATGAATTATTCGTATTTATTGTACCCCGTTCAAGCTAACGGTGCAAAACAATGGATATATCTTTTTGAAATCTTGAGGAGGGTTTTTATGAATAAATTAAATCAACTACAAAATTATTTAAAAGAAAATGAATACGATGCAGCTTTTATTACAACACCAGATAACGTTTTTTACTTTTCCCATTTTAAAAGCAATCCCCACGAACGTTTATTAGGGGTGATGGTTTTTAAAGATGCGGAACCTTTCTTAATCTGTCCTAAAATGGAAGCACCTGATGCGAAAGCTTCTGGTTGGAATGGAGAAATAATTGGCCATCTGGATACAGACAACCCTTGGGAGTTACTTGCACAGGCAGTACAATCTCGCGGAGTCCAAATGACAACGATGGCAATCGAAAAATCCCATTTAACAGTTGAGCGTTTAGAAGCCCTTCAACAAATATATCCACAAGCAAACTTTGTTCGTCTTGACGATCAAATTAACCAATATCGTGTTATTAAAGATGAAGTGGAAATTGAAAAATTACGAAAAGCGGCAAGTTTAGCTGACTATGCCATTGAAGTAGGCTGTAAAGAAATTGCTGAAGGTAAAACGGAAATGGAAATTTTAACGGCTATTGAAAATGCGATTAAAGAAAAGGGTTGTTCGATGTCCTTTGAAACGATGGTACTTTCCGGTCCTAAAACAGCATCTCCCCACGGTACACCAGGAGATCGAAAAATTCAAAAAGGCGATATGATTTTATTTGACTTAGGTGTGATTTATGATGGCTATTGCTCAGATATTACGCGTACTGTTGCCTTTGGAGAACCGTCAGAAGCACAAAAGGAAATATACAATGCAGTACGCCAAGCAAATGAAGGAGCTATTGCAGCAGTAAAACCTGGTGTTCGAGCTATGGATTTAGATAAAATCGCCCGCGATACAATTAGCGATGCCGGTTACGGTGAATATTTCACCCACCGTTTAGGACATGGTCTTGGGATTTCTGTTCACGAATTCCCATCTGTGACAGGAACGAATGAAATGGAACTTTCTCCTGGTATGGTCTTTACAATTGAACCAGGCATTTATAAAGCCGATGTGACAGGTGTACGTATTGAAGATGATGTCGTTGTGACTGAAAACGGCGTTGAAGTTTTAACGAAATTCACAAAAGAATTAGTTGTTTTATCATAACTAATTGTTAAAAAGTTAAAAGGTGATGCGAAAATTTTTTCGCATCACCTTTTCCTGTAAAAAATCTATATCCCCTGATCTTGCAATTGTTCTTGATCTTTTATTGATTTTCTTCCTAAATAGGCCTCTACAATTCGAGAATCAGCTAATAAATCTGATGATTTCCCTTCAATGATGATTTTCCCCGTTTCCATAACGTAGCCAAAATCAGCAATTTTTAAAGCCTGTTTTGCATTTTGTTCCACAAGAAGCACCGTCGTTCCCGCTTCTTTTATTTCTTTAATAATCGTGAAAATTTCCGACACGATTAGTGGTGCTAATCCCATGGACGGTTCATCGAGTAAAAGTAATTTAGGTTTAGATAATAATGCTCGAGCGATGGCTAACATTTGTTGTTGTCCACCAGAAAGGGTACCGGCTAGTTGAGTTTGCCTTTCAAACAAAATAGGGAAACGTTGCATAACGTTATCAATGTCTTCTTTTACCCCTTTGTCCTTTCGATGAAAAGCCCCCATCTCTAAATTTTCTAATACTGTCATTGAAGATAAAATGGCACGTCCTTCAGGCACAAGGGCGATTCCTTTACGGAGTAACTGATCTGGCCTTAATCCCGTTACATTTTCTCCTAAAAATTCGATCGTCCCTTTTTTTGGCTTTAGAATTCCGGCTATCGTTTTCATCGTCGTCGATTTTCCCGCACCGTTTGCTCCAAGCAACGTAATAATTTGACCTTCAGGTACTTCTAAATCAATACCTTTTAGAGCTTGAATCTGTCCATAATAGGTTTGGACGTTCGTTAATTTAAGCAATATCTACATCCTCCTCTCGACCGAGGTAGGCTTCAATAACTGCTTCGTTGTTTTGAATTTCATATGGAGTACCTTCAGCTAGTTTCTCTCCAAAATTTAACACCGTTATCCGATCACAAAGCTTCATAACAAGTGGCATATCATGTTCAATTATTAATACGGTGATTCCTTTTGATTGTATAAGTTTGATTAAATCATACAAACTATCCGTTTCCTTTTCATTCATCCCAGCTGCCGGTTCATCTAATAATAATAATTTCGGATTACTCGCCATCGCCCTAGCAATTTCAAGTCTTCTTTGCTGACCGTAGGCAAGATTCTCCGCCAATGTATCTTTATGCTCCAATAATCCAACTAAATCTAAAAGCTCCTCCGCTTTTTCAGTAAGTGCTTTCTCCTCCCTCTTTTGCTTTTTTGTTCGGAAAACACTACTAAATACGCCAGATGTGCTCCTACAATGACCACCGACCATCACATTTTTCAAAGCGGACATTTGGGAAAAGAGGCGAATATTTTGGTACGTTCGGCATATTCCTTGTTCCGTAATCTTATAAGATTTTAAACCGGTAATATTGGCGTCATTAAAAACAATTTGACCTGAAGTTGGTTCAAAAATATTCGTAATTAAATTAAACATCGTCGTTTTTCCAGCACCGTTCGGGCCTATTAAACCATAAATTTCCCCTTCTTGAATTTGAAAGGAAACATCTTTTAAAGCGTGAATACCACCAAAGTTTTTTGATACGTTCCGTATTTCAAGAACCATTAACGGACCCCTCCTTTAGAACGTTTCAACCTTTTGAACTTACTTAATAATTGAATATCTAAAATTCCTTGAGGGCGAACGGCCATTAATATAACTAACATAATTCCGTAAATAATATATCGATATTCGCTTACAAAGCGTAATACTTCTGGTATTAACGTTAAAAAGATTGCACCGAATATCGAACCAATAATTACTTCACTACCTCCGAAGACAGTGAAAATTAAAATTTCAACAGCCCGATGGTAGGAAAAATCGGAAGGAGAAATATATCCCATTACATGGGCAAACAATGCACCCGCTAACCCAGCTAAAAAGGCACCTTGGGAAAAGGAAAGAACTTTAAAGTAAGTAATATTTATCCCCATAGATTCCGCAGCCTTTTCATCCATTTGGATTGATGAGAAGGATCGACCTACACGGGAATTTTGTTGGCGAAAAACAAACCAGATCGTTGCAGTGACTAAAATAAACAAGATGACAAACACCATTAAATAAACAAATTGATTATTCCTTAACCCGAACATAGCAGGCTGAATACCGAAATCCCGTGCCAAGTTTAATAATTCCCTTCCCATTTGGGGAATACCGGTTAATCCAATCGATCCTTTCGTAAGGGATTCCCAGTTAACAAAAATGACTCGAATAACCTCTCCAAGACCTAAAGTAGCTATCGCTAAATAAACACCTGATAATCTTAAAGATGGAATTCCGATAATAATGCCAAGACATCCCGCTACACTAGCACCTATTAAAATACCAACAAAAATAGGTAAATCGAAATGAATCGTTAACAATGCCGACGTATAAGCACCGACACCCATAAATCCTGCGCTACCTAATGATAATTGCCCTGAAGATAATGGGACGTACACACTAATGGCAAGAAGAATATTGATTAATATAAATGAAGCAATTTGTAAATAATATGGATTAATAAAATCAGCTAACATACACTCACCTGCCCTCTACTATCTTTGATCCGAATATACCTTGTGGTCTTAATAAAAGAATGACGATGATCATGATAAATGCGATGGCATCCCGGTAACCCGAATCACCATATGCTACGAGGAATGTTTCCGATAATCCTAAAATTAATCCTCCCACCATGGCACCTTTGACATTTCCCATTCCACCTAAAATGATGATGGCAAGACCTTTCAAACCGATAGCTAATCCCATTTGTGGGCTGACAGAGTTAAACGCCATTCCAACTAATATTCCTGCTATGCCTCCCATTGCAGAGGCGATGATGACCGTTAACGTAATGATTTTCTTTGTATCTACACCTAGAATACTAGCTGTTTCTAAATTTTCAGCTGTTGCCCGTAACGCTTTACCTGCTTTTGTTTTGGATAACCATATCGATAAGCCGATCATTAAAATAATCGAAATAACGAAAATGACAATTTGAACGATATAAATCGTTATAGAACCAATTTCAATACTCATTTCCGCAAACTCTGTACGAAAAGGCTTATTACCTGCCCCAAATAGATGATGGGATAAGTTTTCAAGCAATATGGAAACACCAATCGTACTTATTAAAGGAGCCAAATGGGATACCCCTCTTTTTCCCCTTAAAGGTCGTAAAGTAAAAGTTTCTAATAAGTAACCTAAAATTGCTGTTACGACAATCGATGCAACAAAGGCTAACCATAATGGCCAACCTAAAACACCTGTCGTCATCACTCCTACAAAGGCACCGACCATAAAAATTTCCCCATGGGCCATATTAATAATACCTAAAACGCCAAAAACAAGCGTAAACCCTAGGGCAACGATTGCATAGATGCTGCCCAAAGTTATTCCGTTAATAAATTGTTCTAAAAGCAAAATCATCATCCTTTAAAGTCATTTTTTTATTTCGATTGGCAAAAATGAAATTTATTTTTTTACATAAAGATGAATCATTTTCATTTCCACTTATTTAAAGGTGCAATTATTGGAATTCAACAAATTTTCCGTCTTTTATTTCAACAACTTTAACGTCCATAACAACGTCACCTATTTCATCGAATGAAAAATTTCCTAACAATCCTTCAAAATTTTTCGTTTCTGCTAAAGCTTCATGGAACAGTTCTCGATCTGCTTCACCAGCTCTTTTTAAAGCATCTGCATAAATATATAATGCGTCATAAGATTGAGCAGCAAATTGGTCAGGCAGCTTTCCATAGGCTTCTTCATATTTTTTGTTGAATTCAACTACTTTTGGATCTTCAGACTCTCCAAACCACGGCGTAGCAACGATTAAACCGTTTGCTGCATCTCCAGCAATTTCAAGTACTTGAGGGGAGTTAAAGCCATTGCCACCAACAAACGGTACATCGATCCCCATTTTACGTGCTTGGTCCATAATGACAGCCCCTTCGTTATATAATGCAGAGGCTAAAATTAAATCTGGATTTGCATTTTTAATTTTTGTTAGTTGTGCATTATAATCGCTTTGTCCTTTTTGGAACGTTTCAATCGTTAATATTTCCAATCCCATTTCTTCAGCTGTCTTTTTCATTGTATCGAAGCCCGATTTAGTCAAAACATCGTCATTACCATAAATAAGTGCCACTTTTTTCGCACCTGTTCTTTCAACGGCTTTTTCCATCGCCGTTGGAATAGCTAATGCTTCTGGGATAGAGTTTCGGAACACATAATCACCAATTTCCGGTATACCTTCCGCCGTAGTGGAAGTACCCATTATCGATATGCCGTTCAAATCTGCTTCAGGAGCTACTGCAAAAAATTCTGTACTTAATGTAGGACCTATAATGGCAAGAATCTCTTCATCATTCATTAATTTTTGAGCAGCAGAAAGGGCTTGCTCCGCTTCCCCAGCAGAATCTTCAATTACTAAATCTATGTTAACTTCCCCTTGTTCATTAATTTCACTTTGGGCTAATTTTAAACCTTCTGTAATGGCTTCTCCATAAGCTGCACCAGCACCAGTTAAATAGGAGACTACCCCAATTTTTGCTTGAATTGTGCCACCATTACTATTCGTTGAGCCTTCTTCACCTGCGCTTGACCCACCACATGCCGTAAGTAAACATAACATCAATACGAGCATAAGAGTAAACGACTTTTGAAATATCCCCTTCATTTGAATTCCCCCAATATTTTATTTTTAGTAGAGCAATTCTATTAAATTACATTTTTATGGAAAAGTAAATGATAAATTTCGAAATAGTTAATATTTTCTGATAAATATACCATTCCATAAAAAAAGCCACTTGTTAGTTTTTTCTAACAAGTAGCTTGTTATTTATTTTATAAGCTTCCCTTAAATAAGTAAAGAATCGACAGGTACATAATCACGACCTTGGTCTTCAGCAACTGCTTTATAAACAACGTGACCTTCTAATGTATTTAACCCTTTTTTCAACGCTTCATTTTCAATACATGCTTGTTTATAGCCTTTGTTCGCAATTTGTAACGCGTAAGGTACTGTATTATTTGTAAGGGCAATGGTTGATGTACGTGGTACAGCACCAGGCATATTCGCAACTGCATAATGAACAACATCATGTTTAATGTAAGTTGGATTATCATGAGTCGTTACTCGATCTGTTGTTTCAAAGCTACCCCCTTGGTCAATTGCAATATCTACAATGACAGATCCTGGACGCATGCTTTTTACCATTTGCTCAGTAACTAGTTTTGGTGCTTTTGCCCCTGGGATTAAAACCGAACCAATAACTAAATCTGAATCTTTAACTGATTCTGCAATGTTGTACGGATTAGACATTAACGTTTGAACAGAAGAACCAAAAATATCTTCCAGTTGACGTAATCTCTCTGGGTTTAAATCTAAAATTGTTACATCGGCACCCATACCAACTGCGATACGAGCAGCATTTGTACCGGCCATACCTCCGCCTACAATTGTAACTTTACCGCGCGGAACACCAGATACTCCTCCTAAAAGAATACCTTTTCCACCATTCATTTTTTCTAAAAATTGCGCCCCAATTTGTACAGACATTTTACCTGCCACTTCACTCATTGGTGTAAGAAGTGGTAAAGATCTATTTGGTAATTGAACCGTTTCATAAGCTATTCCAACTACTTTATTGTCTAATAAAGCTTGTGTTAACTCAAGTTCCGGTGCTAAATGTAAATACGTAAATAAAATTAACCCCTCATGGAAATATGAATACTCGCTTGGAATTGGTTCTTTTACTTTCATCACCATTTCTTGTGCCCATGCTTCTTGAGCTGAACTAACAATTGTTGCACCAGCAGCAACATAATCTTCATCTGTAAAGGATGAACCTAAACCAGCACCCGTTTCAATAAAAACTTCATGTCCAGCACTGATTAATGTAACAACTCCAGCAGGTGTCATTGCAACACGGTTTTCATTGTTTTTTATTTCCTTTGGTACTCCAATTTTCATAGCTGATTCCTCTCCCCGTTGTGAACTTATGTATTCAAATAATTGAATTTATATACATAATAACAATTTTCCAGCTAATATGTAAGATACTATTTTGAAGTTAACTAAAAAATATTTTTCTAATAATAAAAAATTAGGAAAAAGTAGTTTTTTTCTTAAAAAATTAAGATTTTTTATCTCTAAAAACTTTTTTTCATTTCCTTTTGAATCTAACGGAACACGTTAACAACTAAAATTCTTCTGTAAATGATTTATTAAAACTTTACTATTTTTACTACAGAATCTTAAATTTTTCATACATCATTTTATGTATCATAAGCCTATAAATTTAGACAATAATCCTTTCGTGGCAGTAAAATATAAAAAGCCATTACCTTTACAGTAATGTGGACTTACCCCTGTCAAGTAGACAACTTTAAAAAGACTAAGCAGCCATCTGGTGTCGATATTCTATCGGTGCCAGGTGGTTGAGTCTTTTTTGGAATCGTTGGAAGTTATAAAAGTAAATATATTGTTCAACAGCTTGTCTAATTTCTCCTTCTACATTTTTAAAATGGACACGTTTGCCTTTTAACGGATTCTTCACACCCTTTGCCCCTGAACCTGTAGATGGAAGACGGTTAAATGCTTCAATCGATTCTACTTCTTTAAATTTCTTCACCCAAGCCTTTACCTGCGAAACATTGCGAATCTCGTATCTGTCCGCAATTTTTTGCATACTCTCTTCCCCGTTTAGATAGGCCTGTACGATTTCCAATTTCAGTTCATTTGAATACGTATTATTTTTTCTCGACATAGAAAAATCCCCTTTAAGTAAAATGTTATCTACAGCGTACTGTAGTTTTTTTAACATTATCTACTTAAAGGGATAATATTATAATGACTTTTCAATTCTTTTTATTTATTTTCTTTCCACATTTGAACTTTTTCAAAAAACATCGATAACGCTTCTTTATTGGACATAGCTGGCACTTTTGCTAGCAACACTTCACGGGGAGCTCTTAATTCTTTACTTTGTTTTTGTAAAATAAGAATGCTTTTTTCATGGGCTTTTGAAGCAAATAAATTTTCTGGTAGTTGAATGACCGCCTGAATCCAAGCATGTTTTTTCAAATATTTTTGTAATTGCTTCGCTTGATTTGATTCGAATAAATTAGCAGGGATTAAGAAAAATAAATAACCACCATCTTTTGTATAGTTAATCGACTGTTCTATAAATAAATGATGGGCATAGCTCATCTCATCATGGGCACATAACTCATAATCTAATGCCACTTCCTCATTCGGATAATATCCTACTGGAAGGTCACATATAACCGCATCAACTGGATCGACTAACATCTTTTGTAATGCATCTTGATGATAAAGTAAAACCGGTTGTTCGAGTAACTCAGCTGTATCCGCTGCTAAACGGATTAATAATTCATCTACCTCGATTCCTGTTGCTGATACTTTATCATTTAACAAATTCATCACAGTAAAAAGTAAGTTACCTGTACCGACGGCCGGATCCAACATAGAAATCGGGTTATTTTTTAGTTGGTCTTCGAAAAACTGCTCTACAAAATAACCAACTAGAAGCCCTAATGTGTCAGGTGTCATTTGATGATTTGGTTGAGAAGTTTTTCGCATCCCTTTTAAAATAGCGATTTGAACGGCTTTTCGTACTTCTTCTTTCGTTGCCTCTTTGCCAATCCAAGATTCTTTTTCATCAAGTACATCTTCAAGGGCTTGCAAAACACCATCTAAAAAGGACATACCTTCATCTTTTTCATACTTCTCTGCTTTATCATTAATGAATGAAAATATTTGCTCAAACTTTTCCATAATAAACTCCTTTTGAAATGAACAACCCACTCAAAGTTTGAGTGGGTATACATTAACCATACTAAATTATAGACAATAGCCTATTAATCATTCTATCTTACCTTATGAAAGCAAGAAACGAAACCATTAAATTAATGCTTTAACAGCTTCAATCGCTGCCTCATAATTCGGATGGCTTGTACCTTCTGGAACATACTCAACATATGTTACAGTACCTTCTTTGTCGATTACAAATACAGCACGAGCTAATAAACGAAGTTCCTTCATATAAACACCGTATGCTTCACCAAAAGATAAATCTTTATGGTCAGAAACCGTATGCACTGCATCGATTCCAGCTCCTGCACACCAACGTTTTTGAGCAAATGGTAAGTCTACAGAAACTGTGTAAAATGCCACATCTCCACCTAAACTTGCTACTTCTTCATTAAAACGACGAGTTTCAGCATCACAAACTCCTGTGTCTAAAGATGGTACAGACGCGATTAATCGTACTTTCCCTTCAGAGTCTTTAAGAGTCACTGGTGATAAATCATTTGCTAATACTGTAAAATCAGGTGCTTTATCACCTACTTTTACCTCATTTCCTACTAATGTTACTGGGTTGTTTTTAAATGTTATTTGTGCCATTTTTAAGTCCCCTCCTTTATATTACGTAAATAATCTTACTAAACCTATTTCCCTCTTTGCAAATAACTTACCTTACAAATTTTTACGGAAAAAACCATCCGAACTTTTTTGTTCAGATGGTTTTTCTTTAGCCTATTGGTGAAATGGAATTTTCTCCATCGAATTTATCCTTTGGGGCGATTTCTTGAATGATTTCTTTTTTGCGTTTAATAAATACCTTTTCCTGTACAACAACCGTATCCGCAATAATATCATTTAGTCCTTTATTACTAGGCATAAAGGCAACCATAATGTAAATGATAGGCAGTTTATTACTAATAAAGCGACCGACTACTTCTCTAAATAAAACGGTTAACCATCCTAATTTTTCCTCATGTAAAGACTTCACCTTTAAGCCAAATATCATTTTTCCAATGGTTTGCTGCCAATATTTTGTGGTCAACACAAAATACGCATAATAAAACAGCCCCGAAATGATTGTCATAGGTGAATACCATCTTTCTTCTGAAAAACTCCAGTCAAAAAAATGGAATATTGGATTTACAACAATTCCTACAATAGCACTGACAATTAAAAAATCCACAATAAAAGCCCAAAGACGCATCCAAAATCCTGCCGTCTTCTCTTCAATTTGTTCGATTACTTTCGTTTGTTTAATCATAGTAGGTACGGCTTCGTTTTTAGGAAGAGAAACATTTGAGTCGTTCTTTTCAAATTCTGACATCTATAAACTCCTCCTTAATATTCACCGTATAAATACATCATTCGTGGACCACCATTGGAAGTCATAAACTTAGTTAAAAATTGTTCTTCAGGTGAAGGGCCGAATAATGAACTAATTTTTACGCCAAGTAACGAAGTAAGGTCACCAAAACTGGATTCATACTCAAAAAGTTCCGCATTTTCTAGACCATAGTCTGCACGGATAGCCGCAATTGTATCTTCAAGTCCTCCAATTTCATCAACTAGACCTGCTTCAATCGCTTGTGATCCTCCTAAAATACGTCCATCAGCTACTTTTTTAACATCCGCTTCGGACATACCTCTTCCTTGTTCAATAACATCTACAAAAGCTTCATAGGATTCGTTAATCATTTCTTGAACCATCGCCTTTTCTTCTTCTGTAGTTGGCCGTGTTCCACCAAACATATCTTTATGTTCGCCAGATTTAATTGTTTCAAACTCAATTCCTAATTTGTTCGCTAGCTCTGAAAAATTATAACTTTGCATAATAACACCGATTGATCCTGTAATAGTCTCACTATGGGCAAAGATTTTATCAGCAGGTGCAGAAATATAGTAGCCTCCAGAAGCTGCGTAAGATCCCATCGAAACATAAATAGGGATATTTCGTTGTTCTTTAATTTCTACTAACTTTTCATGGATATCAGCTGATTCGATTACGCCTCCACCAGGTGAATTAACGTACAATACAACCGCTTTTACACTTTCGTCATACAAAATATTTTCTAATTGGGATAAGAAATTTTGATGATCATATTCAAGTGTTGTCCATGGGGAACTTGTACCAACATCTTGAATTGTTCCATCAACAGATAAAAGTGCAATTCGTTCACCATAATCGCCTGGCTCGATAACAGTTTCAACCACCGTTTGTTCTGTGCTCATTACATCATTAAAACTCGAAAAGAAATCTGTTTTGAATATGGAAATAACCGTATTCAACCCTATGGAACCGACTAATAAAACGACTGCGGCTCCTAAAGCAAGCCATCTTTTTGTATTCATTTTGCTACTCCTCCTCCATCCATACATACGTATTTACAATCCAATTGTTTCAAAAAATTTTAATTTTATCAAATTAAATAAATATCCGCCTGTAAAACAGGCGGTTTTAGTAACGCCCTATAAGGGCTCCTTACTAACTGCCCCTAAAGGGG